>VBPQ01000107.1 GCA_005877185.1 Nitrososphaerota archaeon | reverse complement strand
TCGTCGATGGCGGAGAGGTAAGACTTTGAGAAATCAGCTGCTATTCTTCGACATCTTATCCAGCTGACCGCATCAATCCGGTGCCCAGTTGGCAGGATCGTACTCCTTGTAGTTCAGGAACAATTCCTCCCCTGCATCAATCGACCTTGTTGCAATTAGGCGGGCCGTCCTCTGCTTAGCATCGATCAGCAAATGGACGTTAGCCTCTTGACTGTGATCCAGAAAGTTCGACCAGTAGTTGGCGCTTCTTTCGTCTTCCTCGTCCCAAAACAAGCGCTTTCCCCCCGGGGTCTTGCCTATTATGAGAGCCCACCTCTTCCAGGGGGGAGACTTTGGAGTCGTGGTCATGTTGAGGTTCTCGGCCGTCTGTATCACTTCTCCCGCTACGAAATTCCTTTTTGAAAATACACCTCGACCATGCGGGCATCTTTTCACCTCCAGTACTTCCTTCGACCTCTCAATCACGCTGGTACTTTTGCCAAGTCAGGCGATTAAGGCGTTGCGATGCTGATGAAATCGTTAGTCCACGCGGGTGGAGCTCCCTCGCCCAACGAGTAGATGACTCCAGACGGAGGCGCGATGAACCCAGGCAGGAGAACGACACCACAAACACCTATAGCGCGAAGGACCCTGTGTGAAAATGGCTTGAGCAGCGATATCAAATCGAGGAATCGTCGCTTGCCCAAGGAGATTCCTGGCATCCATCACGTCACGGCGATAGCCGGAGAGCCGCAGCAGAACATCGAATTCTACGCCGACTTCTTAGGGCTGCGGTTGGTCAAGCTCACGGTGAACTACGACGACCCGGAGACCTACCACCTATACTACGGAGACGAAGACGGCCACCCGGGCACGATTCTTACGTTCTTTCCATGGCCAGGAGCGCCAGGAGGCAGGAAAGGGGCGGGGCAAGTCACAACCACCTCCTTCTCGATACCACGGGACAGTGTAAGGTACTGGGTCGAGCGCCTGGGCAAGCACGAAGTCGCTTTCACCGGACCAGTCGACCGCTTCGACGAGCAGTTGATTTCCTTCTCAGACCCGGACGGCCTGAACCTCGAGCTGGTGGCGCATGCGGGAGAGATCCGTAGAGGCTGGGGCCGCGGGTCAGTACCCAGGGAGCATGCCATCAGGGGCTTCTTCGGCGTGACCCTCTCCGAAGAGGGGTACGAGAAAACCTCGTCCCTCCTGACCGAGACGATGGGGTTCAAACTCACCAAACAGGAGGGAAACCGGTTCAGGTACGCCGCCCGGAGCGGAGGTCCGGGGGCGACGGTCGACCTTCTCTGCCAGCCTGACGCTCGACCTGGCGTCGTGAGCGTGGGAACGGTACACCATGTGGCGTGGCGCACGCCCGACGACGGACAGCAGAAGATGTGGAGGGAGGAGCTCGTCGAGGCGGGATTGAACGTCACGCCGGTGATAGACCGCAAGTACTTCCACTCCATCTACTTCAGGGAGCCCGGCGGAGTCCTATTCGAGATCGCCACGGACCCGCCCGGCTTCGCCATCGACGAAAGAAAGGAGGAGCTTGGGACGAGGCTGATGCTGCCCCCGCAGTTCGAGAGCTTCAGGGAGCATCTGGTCCAAGTTCTCCCCCGTGTCAAGCTGCCAAAGATGGCGTGAAGGTCATGGCGATGAGACGGTCGTCCGCGGATTTGGGTTTCATCCATCGGTTCAAGCCCGGTAAAGGCAACCTCACCCTGCTGCTCCTGCATGGCACCGGAGGTGACGAGGAGGACCTTCTCGCGCTGGGGACGGCGCTGGCTCCGGACGCTTCCCTGCTCAGCCCGCGAGGGAAGGTGACAGAGAACGGGATGCCTCGCTTCTTCCGCAGGCTGGCGGAAGGCGTATTCGACCTCGAAGACCTGAAGTTCCGCTCCGAGGAGCTCGCGGATTTCGTGAAGGCTGCGTCTGTCAGGTATGGTTTCGAATCGAAGCCGGTAGTGCTCGTCGGATACTCGAACGGAGCGAACATCGCCGCAGGCATGCTGCTAGCGGGGTCTCTCCTCCCCGCGGGCGCGTTGTTGTTCCGGCCCATGGTGCCGCTGAGGCCGGAGGAGTTGCCCGACCTGAAAGGAATGCCCGTCTTCATTTCGGCCGGGAGGTTCGACCAGGTGGTTCCCCCAGGAGAGGCGGAGCGGCTCGCGAGACTGTTGGGAGACGCCGGGGCAGAGGTGACGCTCAACTGGGAGAACGGCACCCACGCATTGGCCGGGCAAGGAGAAGTGAAGAAGGCGGCGAGCTGGTTGCTTCAGAACTTCGGGAGTTGAGCGCCGGGCGGTAAAGCATTGGTATTTCCGCGAATCGCGCGGAAGCGGGTGGTACTCCTGCGACGCCATAAGTTAATGACAATCTACTCCTTGCCTCCGCCCTGTTGGCAATCACTCTAGACGACCTCGTCCTCAGCGTGATCGCGGCGTTCATCGGGCTGGGCGTGACCCTCCCAGTCACCTACTTGGTGGTGGACAGGTTGATCGAGCGGAACGAGAAAAAGAGACTGGAGCCAATCGAGGTGACGGCCAAGGAGAGACTAAGGTCCAAGCTGGGTGTTGGTTCGCTTACGACGCTGCTGATCACCCTGTCGATCGATGCACGGTCGTCCATGGAGGAGAAGCGGGCGCTCCCGAAGGAGGTCTCCCAAGTCTACATTACCAAGCTGAAGGCCCTCCAATCCGACCTTGAGATGCTGCTCGGCGTCTACAACGACGTGCTTTCCGTCGAGGTGGAGCACCTCACTGGGAACATAATCTCTCAAATCGAACACCTCCAGGAAGACCTCCAGTACCTTATCGAAATCCATCCGAGGCACACGACGCAGACCCACGTGGACCACATCGAGCACGTGATTCTCACAACTGTTCAGCTAACCAAGCGAGAGCTGGATGTGGTTGGCGAGGGCAACGAGCAGATCAAGGCTCTTGAGGAGTGGCTCCTCGAACAGGAGCAGAAACACATCCACCCCAAGCCAGAAGAGGCAATCGAGGTCAGCGGGAAGCATAGGGTCTGGAGTGGTGGGGGGCGATTGTCCAAGCTTGTTAGGGTCGCCGACGCTGGCGAAATCGGCGACGGGAAGTCCAAGGTGGTCCGCGCGGAAGGGAGGACACTCGCCATCTTCCGGGTCAAGGACCAGTTCTTCGCTCTGAACAACGCGTGCCTCCACAGAGGAGGCCCTTTGGGCGAGGGAAACCTCGAAGGCTACCGGGTGGTCTGTCCCTGGCATGGCTGGAGTTATGACGTGCGAACCGGCGCTTTCGAAATCATTCCCACCCTGAAGGTCAAGAGCTATCCCGCTAGACGCGAAGGAGACTCGATTCTAGTAGAGCTTGACGAGTGAGACCATTATCCGAGCAGGAAGACAACTCATGAAAGGATGAGCTGATCGCAACGAAGTGCTACTGCGGCTTTGTATGTGAACAGGAAACGGAACTGAAGTCACACATAATCAACGCTCATGGAGCGCGAGATGGAGACTGGAGGGCGTGGGCTGTGAGGTGATTGGGATACAATCTTGCTCTTGCGCTATCCGCCACACTGAATCAAATGAATACGAGATATAACGACACGCTGAATACTCCGGACCGATTATCTGACCTTCGTCTCCGAGCCCTCGTCAGTCCCGCTCGGGTAGCCCCCCGAGAGCCGCAGGAACCCGACCGGAGAGAAGAGCCTCTTCCAATCTCCCTCTGATTCCTCCCGCTACGAGGCCGCCGAGTATCATCGGCAGGAGATACAGGAGAGTCGCGACGTCTGGGGACCAGAGCCCCGAGAAGAATGAGAAGCGGCCATCTATGAAGACTGAGAGCGGTCCCGCCACCAAGGATGCGACCAGAGCCCTTCTCCCTTCCCGCCATGCAAGTGCATCGAGGAGCAACACCGGAATGAGCAGTGCGAGGTAAGACGGGATGATCGATGCTATCTCAGCCCCGGCGGTCCTGGTGGTGGCGGCGAAGTAGAACGAACCCGGAACCCCGACGTAGAGAAGCATGTATGCGGTGAAGCCGAGGTTCGCCGTCACGTTGACCGCAACCACGAGCGCGGCCACCGAGGTCAGCCCGCCTCTCCGACCCATCGTTCTCGTCGCGAGAAGAATCACCACGGCGCCTCCCAGGGCGTCGAGAAACAAGGCGGGCAGGTATATCGCGTCTTCATACGCACCAACGAATGCGCAGCTTCTAGCGAAGATGGCTTGCGGCGCGCAGACCCTGAAGGTGTATGCGACCCCTTGAGCGTTCGCGAGCCAGAGAACGACGAAGTTGACGTCGAGCCAGAGAGTCCCGAGAATGAGCGCGCCGAGAAACTTCAGAAGTCTTGTGCTGTCGTTATTTCTCTGCAGAAGACGCAGAGTCCCGACCGCCATCCCGACCCCGCCGAGGGCGAGGCCGACTATCAGCATCGAATGAGTCGGCGTGAAGAGGAAGGGGTCGAAGCCGTAGACGCTGTGCCACCAGAGGTCGAGCGGGCCCGCAACAAGCTGGATCAGGCTCCCGGCGAAGGCCACCCTGAAGCCGGTGAAGAAGTGTCTCAACTTGGCATCTGTCTGCGTCTCGAACCAGACCCCAACGAATCCAGCGAGCAGGACGAGGAAGATCCCGAGGTAGAGAACGAGGTGCGGTGGGGTGAAGAAGGTGTCGACTATGCCAAGAACGTGAGAGCTGACATCCCAGTTCGCCCCAGCAATCTGCAAGAAGGCCCCCGCAACCCCCAATCCGTAGAGCGGGATGAGCAGTCTTTCTGCGTCCAAGACTATCCCCGAGCTCTCCTAGGGTGAAAGGCCAACCATCCTGCAGAATTCCTGAAAGCGTGGGTCTTTCCTCAACTTGGAAAAGACCAGAGTATGTGCTTGATATGTGCCGGCCAGGAGTGGATTTCAGCCGCACGCATGAGGTTCCCGAACGCCTCGTCCAGATCGCCGAGCGCCGCGTACATGAATAGCAGCGTGTAGGCTCGCACAGACTCGCGTGCCCTC
>VBPQ01000116.1 GCA_005877185.1 Nitrososphaerota archaeon | reverse complement strand
TCCTCATAACGGTTTTAATACAATAGCCGGGGTCGCCAACGGAGTCTACTCAATTGAAGTCTAGGCAACTCGCAGCGATAGCGGTAATCATGTCGCTCGGGGTCTTGCCTATCGCCCCCGGCGGGGTCGCCGCTCTCCCCAGCGGTTACACGGAGAGGCTGGACGTCTACGCTGCTGGCTCAAACGCTCTCTGGTACTTGACACTTAGCGGGGTGAACGCATCAGCGCCAGCGATCTCTAAGGCCGAAGCGGTGTCGGGCCTTACCTCGTATAACCTGACCGCGATTAAGACAACCTCGTGGGACTCGGACTTCCAGGTGTTCGGGCCTCAGGGCTACAACCTCCTGCACCTCCCCTTCATCCCTGACCAGGGTCTCTTCCTTACGCTGAGCGCCTCGGATGCGTCCGCCGCCACTTCAGCGGTCTCGGCCTTCGACTCCTACCTGGCGGCAGCATTCGTTCCCCTATCGAACGGGAGCGGCACTTACAGCTACTTCAGCCCCGTCTCCTTCAGCCTCATAGTCCCAGGAACCCTGCTAAGGCTTATCCCCCAGAGCGCCGGCGGCTTTGCCTCGCTCATCTCGCCCACCCAACTGATCGCGCAGGCCTCACCCTTCGTCACCCTCTCGGGGCAGAAGGCCGCGAGCGGGTTCTCCCATTCACTGACGGTCGGCTCAATCAAACTTGCCGCTCTGGCCTCCGGCACTTTGCAGCTGCTCACCCTCTTCGGGAGCAGCCCCTCATCCATCCAGCCCTCGAAGCTCGCCAGCACTTCGACCATCTACTTGCGTTCGCTCGATGGCCTCATCTCATCGAAGGATAAGGCGACGGTGAGGAACAGTGATGCGAACTTCAGCGGCTCCTACTCTTACACCCTCAACCAGACCAGCAGGGTGAAAGCCTTGAACCTCACCCTCCTTCAGTCACCCGCGGTCGCAATCGCGACGAGGATACTCGATAAGGGTGCGCTAAATTCTGGAGACACCCTCGCAGTCACTCTCTCTGTCAAGAACATCGTGTCTCAGCCTGTGCAGAACTTCACGGTCAGAGACGACTGGTGGAAGTCGTATCCCGGCTTCTTCGCATTTTCGAGCGGCACCGCGAACTTCACCATTCCATCCATCGGTGGAGGTCAGGGGGACTCGAGGACCTACGTCTTGAAAGTGAATTCGTCTCAGAAGGGCGAGATTACCATCCCGCCAGTCACCGGGAGCTACTCCTACCAGAGCGGCGGGATCCGGTACAACGGGACTGCGGTCTTCAACGAGGCACAAGTCGTGGTCGGGATGGTGGAGCCGGCTCTCGCCATAAACATCCAGCCTAGCGGTGCGTCGGGAAACCCACTGGGAACGCCAGAGAACTTCACGGTGACTGTCACGAACATAGGTTCGGGCCCAGCGCTCAACGTAAAGGTGGCGAACTCCACGAAACAAAGCCTCGCTGTGGGAGGGACCACAGTCGTCGGGGTCCCCGTCAAATTCACGAGTATCATCCAGAGCAACATCTCCAGGTTTTTCACCGTCTCCTGGCAGACGCCCGAGGGAGAGACCCGCCTCCTCCGCTCGAGTCTCGCGACCCTATTCTTCACCCACTCCTCGATGGAGGTGGGGTTTGGTCGTGTCGTAGTCAACGCCACGATGGCGCCCCTCCCATCGTCGAGGATGAATATCACCCTGAAGTACACGACGTCGAATAGCGGCCACGCTCCCGTCACCGGGATCTTCGCCGCTCAGCCGATCCCCCCAGGGCTCGAGTGCGGGAAGACCTCTGGTAACATAACCTGCTCCAACGGCGTCATCTCTCTAAGGTACAGCAACCTTCAGACGGGGGCAACGAAGCGGGCCAGCGTCTGGTTCGTCGTGAACCAGACGAGTGTGATCTTCACGCCCGCTAGGTTCAACGTCACGACGAGCGGCTTCACCTTTACAGGCGTCTCTGGAGGGATAGCCGCCCCGGCTGGCGTCTCCGTCTCCAAGACACTCAGCCCCAACCCGCTCTTCAGGGGGATGACATCGACGGTGGTGGTGGACGCCTCGAACCGAGGTGGTTACGTCTTATACAACGCCACAATATCTGCGAGCGCCGACTCATTCGACAGCCTTGCCACCTCACAGGGCGTGACTCAGAAGTTCTTTGAGGCGCTCAATCCGGGTAGCTCCTCCTCCTTCAACTACACGGTGAAGGTGGAGAGCGGCGGCTCCGGAACCTTCAAGGCCTCCGCTGTGGCAGTCCAGCTCCTCTTCGGGGGGATGAGGTTCAACTTCGACCTGCCGCAGGGGAACGCCACGCTCCTCCGCCCACTTCAGGCCTCCATCTCCGCCTCACCCAGCAGTCCCGTCGAGGGGAGCAGCTTCGGCGTCCAACTCTCAGTCAGCAATCCCTCACCCGTTCAGGTCTCCCACGTACACTTTGCACTCAAGCTCCCACCCGGGCTCAGGGTCCTCGGCCTGACAAATGCAAACGTGACGAACGGTGCGGTCACCATCGATATCCCCTCTCTCACTGCGGGGAGCACCTACTCAGCAAACGTTACGCTTAGCGCCTCTTCAGGCTTGTCTCTCGCCCTGAAAGACCACAATACCCTTTCCTTCAGCTACTCCGGGCAAGAGGTGAGCGGGTTTCTCCCCAATCAGAGCGTCACTGTCCACGAGGACGTCCTGACGAGATACGCCTTCCCAATCGCCATCGCTCTCCTGGCGGTGCTGGCCGCCGCCCTCACGATAAGGAGACGCGTTACTCCCGCTACCGCTCCCGCTTCCCGGCAGTGAACTCCTCGAAGGCGGCCTTCGCTTCGGGGTACGGCATCTGCTTCGGCGGGTGCTTGAAGCAGAAAGCGGAGAGGCTCGTAAGCTCCCCCTTCACTCCCCTCTCGAGAGCGAGCTTCGTTCCTCTTATCGCGTCGACCATGACACCCGCGCTGTCGTAGGCGTCGACGACGTGAAGCTTCACATCGATCTCCACCGGCGTTCCCCCGAAATACCTCCCCTTCAGCCAGATGTAGCAGACCTTGTCGTTCATCAAGAAAGGGACGTAGTCGCTGGGGCCGATCCGCGTGGGAACCTCGTATGGAGACATCGCCCTCACCGCGCTTGTCTTGCTCTCCCTCTTGTCCCTCAGCCTGCTCTCCTCCAGCATATTCAGGAAGTCGGTGTCTCCGCCAATGTTAAGCTGGTAGGTCTCGTCGACCTTCGCCCCCCTGTCGACCGCCATCTTCACCAACGTCTTGTGAAGGACAGTCGCCCCTATTTGGCTCATCACATCGTCCCCGGCCACGGGCAGACCTCCCTCCCTGAACCTCTCCGCCCACTCGGGGTCGGAGGCGACGAAGACGGGTATCGCGTTGATGAAGGCCACCCCACCCTTTATCGCGGCGTCTGCGTAGAAGTTAGTCGCTCTCGTACTCCCGACGGGCAGGTAGTTCACGAGGATCTCGGCCCTCGACGAAATCAGTTCCTCGACGACGTCCGCCTCCGCCTCCCTCGAGACTGGAACGACATTCATCAGGTACCCGATGCCGTCGAGGAGGGGCCCCCTCTTCACGGTGACACCTAGCTTGGGGACGTTGGAGATCCTCGGCGTGTTGTTCGGCTTCTCCTGGATCGCTATCGCCAAGTCCTTACCGACTTTTCTCGAGGAGACGTCGAAGGCAGATACGAACTCGATCGAATCGGGGGTATACCCGCCGACGCTCCTGTAGGTTAAGCCGGCCTCGCTTTCCTGTTCCGAGTAGTAGTGGACGCCCTGGACTATCGCAGAGGCGCAGTTCCCGACGCCCGCGATCGCGACTCTGATTCTTGCCAACCCTGCTTAGTTGGGCGGCGATGAAAATTCCTATAAATTGATTGCCCCCGCTCGGCGGAAGCCTATTATCTCGGTAAGGGGGAGTTTAGAGGCATGGAGGAACGTTCTGCCGGCGCGGTACTCTTCAACGACATCGGGGGCGCGAGGAAATACCTGCTGCTGAAGTACCCCGCGGGCCACTGGGATTTCCCGAAAGGAAACGTAGAGAAGGGGGAGAGTGAAGGGCAGACAGTCCTCAGAGAGGTGAACGAGGAGACGGGGCTTGACGACGTGAAGCTGATCGACGGCTTCAGGCGGAGGATCGAATACTTCTACCGTCGAGAAAGAAAGCCGGTACACAAGGAGGTCGTCTTTCTCCTTGCCGAGACGAAGAAGGACGACGTGAAGCTCTCCTTCGAGCACCAGGCATACAGGTGGTTCACATTCCAGGAGGCGCTCAAGAACGTTACCTACAACAACTCCAGGCGGATTCTCCTACAGGCTCAGAAGTATCTTGAAGAGACGACACGGCGGATGCGAAAATAGGTGAGCGACTTCTCAGAACTGTACCAGCGGATGTTTCTCGGCTAGCTTCACGACCTTGATGTAGACGAAGCCGTGCTCATCGGTCTTCTTACTGAAGGCGGTCTCGGCAGTCTTCGCCGGAGAGTATCTGACGAACCCGGCGGGAGGCTCCCCGTTCATGCGCGTGTAGAAGAAGAGGGAGGCCTCCTCATAGTCGTCTATTCGTGCAAAGGCTCCCAGTATCCAGGTCGCCCCGTTCTTGAATCCAAAGAGAGGAAGGGGCGGCTCTTCGAAGAGCATCTTGTAGGCCCCGACCTTGACCAGACTTCCTAGATCCTCGACCTCGACGGCGAGGAACTTGTCTTCGAACTCGTTTCTGCTTTCAAGTTCTTTCGGCATCTTCTTCACTCTGATTACGGGTGCGTAGATGAAGGCCGCGTTACTAGCGGATTCCACCAGCTGCACCTCCTCAGACTCACCGTAGCTTCTGTAGGCCAGAAACTCTCCGTTTGTCCTCGCATCGAAGTAGTAGAAGATCGGCGTTCCCATGAAGAGGTCGGCCTGCGCCGCGATTCTGAAGTTATCACCCTCCTTGAAGGCAAAGAGGGGAAATGGCGCCCTCTCGAGTGCACAGGAGAGACGCCCCAGGTCTGCCAGAGAGGAGAGCTTGACGTAACATGTGCCTAAGATTTGTTTTTGCTCCTTCTTTGGCAACGCGCGCTCCGCGTGGGGTCGCAGTTATAAGTCTCCCGCTTAAATAATCGTCTTATTCGCGCCGAATTCGTGGATGACGAGCTCGAGGAGATCTCGGACGACCTCAAGGGCGCCGAAATCCTCCTGAAGAGTCTCGTCGGGAAGGGCTCTGGCGACGGGGCGCACGAGGAAAAGAAGGTCTGGCTCGCCTATCTCACAGTCGAGAAGTCAGTCGCGCTCCTGAAGTTGTACCTTTCTATCGAGAGTCCCGGACTCTTCGTGACCATCAAGAGCGGTCCGAAGGAGTGGGCGGGGTTGCTGGCGAGAGCCTCCCAAGCACTCGCCGATGGACTCCGTCTACTTGAAGAGGGGAGGCTCGAGGAGGCTCTCGAGACTCTAAGGTCGTCGAGGAACTGCCTCCGAGTCGTACTGCGAGACCGCCGAAAGATTCGCCTGAGGGCGGCAAGGGCCGCGAATCGAACTGGCCGCTAACTCTTCTTTTTCTCGGATTTCTTCTTCGCGCCCTTAGGGGCACTCTTCGCCTTCGCCTTCCCTTTCTCTTTCTTCTTTTTCTCCTTCTCTTCTCCGCCCTCCTTCTTCTCCGGTGCTGGCGGGGCTTCCTTCTCCTTCAACATCGTCTCTTCCTTCTTCATCCCCTCAGCTCCCGCTTCCTCCTTCTTCGGGGTGGCTTCCTCCTTCTTCTTCGGCGCTTCTTTCTCCTTCTCCTTCTCCTCCTTCTTCTCTTCCTCCTCCCGTTCCAGCTCCTGTATCGTAAGCTCCGAACCGTTCACGAGAACCCTGAATGTCTTCCTCAAGCCCTTCTGGTGTAGGAAGCGCTTGACGTAGGTCTTCACCTGCCTCGGCTTGACCCCCTTCCTGATTGCCGAGTCCTCCATCTCGAGCTCTCCGGCGCTTACGCTGGGCTTCACCCCGACCCTCGGTTCGAGGAAGCTCTGAAGCTCCTCCGCGCGATCCTTCAGCCCTCCGAGGACTACCTTCAAGCTGCTCTGACCCCACCTTTACAGCGATTATAACGATTTTCACTTGCCATGTCTACGCGTCCTCCTCTGGTAGGTTCTGACGGCCCTCATCAGGTCTATCTTTCTGAAGGAGGGCCAGTAGACGTCCATGAAGATGAGCTCGCTGTAAGCCCCCTGCCAGAGGAGGAAGTTGCTCAGCCTCTCCTCTCCTGAGGTGCGTATTATCAGGTCCGGCTCAGGGTTGGGGAGGTGTGCGGTGTAGAGTCTTCCCGCGATTGTCTCCTGCGTTATCTGGCTCGGGGAGAGCCTCCCGTCCTTGATATCAGAGGCGATCGACCTCACGACGTCGGTGATCTCCATCCTGCCTCCGTACGCGACGGCGATGTTGAGATAGAAGTTATGGAAATTGGCGGTGCGCTCCTCCAGCTGCCTCAGTATCGACTGGGTGGTCTCAGGCAAGAGTTCCACCTTGCCTATCGCCTTGACCCGAACTCCGTCTCTGTATATCCTCTCGTCGTGCAGGAGCCTATCGAGTCTTTCTTCGACAATCTTGAGGATTTCTGAAACCTCCTCCGGCGACCTGGATAGGTTTTCCGTGGAGAGGCCGTATATCGTGACGGACCTGATCCCGATTTCTCTGCACCAGTCGAGGAGGTTCTCCGCCGTGTCCGCTCCCGCAAGGTGGCCGTAGTTCGGACCGTTCCCGTGGTCCGCCGCCCACCTCCTGTTCCCATCGAGTATGATTCCGATATGTCTCGGCGCCTCCGACCTGCCAATCTCCGCCCTCAGCCTTCTCTCGTACACCTTGTAGACGCCTACCGTCCTCAGCACCGACTGAAACATCGCTCTACTCCTTGGTGAGGCTTCTCAGCCTTAGCCTGGCATAGACAGTGCTCGTTACTCCGAAGATGACGGCGAGCCCGACGAGGACGTAAGAGATCAGTAGAATCGTCGACTCCTTGGTCCCTCCTATGAGAATTGTCGAGAACAGGTCCACCGGGAGGTAGAGCAGAGCGAGCATGACCAGCACGACACCGTCACGCCACGCCCTCACGCTCCCCCTGACGAGATGCGCGAGGAGGGCGCCAATCGCGTAGATTCCTATGCCTGCCCAGACGAACAGGAGGGCCCCCTTGAGGAAGTACCCGAATAGGAGTGCGCCGTAGACGAGGATGAGGGACGGTGACAAGCTCACCTGGTTGACTACGGGAGATGGGAGAGATCCTACCCCGAACGATAGTCCCACAAGCACAACGAGGCTGCTACTGAAGATTGAGAAGAGGCGAATGTATCCGTAGGGCCCAGTGCTAAGGATTCCGGCAACCGACCTGTCGATGTTGAAACCCCGGATGAAGAAAGCCCCTCCCAGTATGAGCAGGGTCGCTAGCTGCGCCGCGATAACGTATTGGAAGACTACAAGCACCCCCGCGAAGAGGAGCATAAGTCCGGGGACCCCGAGGAACCACTTCGAGTAGTGAGGGTCGAAGACAAGCATCCTCAGGTATCTCCCAAGGACGAGGTAGGTTTCTTCAACCGTCTTGCTATGCTTGATAACAATCCGCTCGACGGAGATGATGGGCTTCAGCGTCTGCAAGACAGGAATAACGTGCTCGTCATCTCCCCCGTCGGAGACGAGGATGATACCCGTGTAATTCCCCCTCGAGAGAAGCTGCTCGACCTCTCGCCTTATCTTCCTGTCCGCATCGAACCCTCGGTCTGCTGTTCCGCAGACACTCGCGACCTCGCAGTCTACCCCACTCGCCTTCAGCTCCTCGTACTTCTTGATTGTGGCGAAGAGGGCGTTCGCGTCGGCCTCCTCTGGGTCTGCGAGGGCGAGGCGAGTCGCGGCGTCCTGAACCGCTTCCCTCCCCTGAATGGGGGTGCGGATTCTGGTCTTTACCTCGAGGTCGTCGTCTCTGTCTACCGATAGGATGAGAAAGTGTCCGCCCTCTGACACCTGGGTTCGAACGGGATTCCTACCGCTAGATACTTAAAGATAGAGCCGTTCGAGGTCATCTGCAGAGACGAGAAATCAGTTTCACCACCCTCCTCCCGCTGGAACGGTTGGCGTCCCTGAGAGGGTCGTAAGATGCGAACTCGATCGCCTTCAGCCTCCCTGTCTCCTTCAAGCCCCTCGCCGCCAGGAGAACATCCTCACTGGGGATGCCGTGCGGTTCCAAGTAGTTAACCGCCGGCATCTCGCCCGGGTCGATGACGTCCAGGTCGATGTGGAGGACGCACCAATCGCATCTGTCAGAGAGCAACCTCGCGGCCCTCCTCCCGCAGTCTGCGGCTCCTCGTCTTCTCAGTTCTTTCGCCGAGACGAGAGTAATGTCGGACTCTTTCATCGTCCTCTCCTCTAATCGGTCCAAGGCCCTGCTCCCGATGTGTATCACCGCATCCTCCCCGAGGAGTGGCCGCCCCTCCTCCTCTTCCGTTTCTCGTGAGAGGGGCGGTCCTCTCCCGCATGCCAAGGCGAGGCACATTCCTCCGATGAAGCCGGAGGGGGTCGTCTCGGGAGTGTTGAAGTCCCCGTGCGCGTCCATCCAGAGCATCCCAGCCCTCCCCTTTCGCCGACTCTTCATCCCCGAGAGGCTGCCCATCACCAGGGAACACTCTCCCCCCAGGACGATTGCGAATTCTCGCTCAGCGACTAGGCCAGCGGCCTTTCGGATTCTCTCGGTCGACTCCGCCATATGCGTGGAGTTCCTGAACTTCTTGGGTCCACTGTCCTTGGTCAACTCTTGGAGTTTGACGTCTCCCATGTCCGTGATCTTGAGACCCTCTCTTTCGAGCGCCCTGACAAGTCCCAGCCCGCGAAGCGCCTGTGGAGAGAGGGCCAGGCCCCGGAGCCTTGTCAAGCGACGCACCAATCAACTGCGCGGTGCCCCTTTGGGTAACCATAAAAGGCGATCTCGCTCCGTCGTCCCCAGATACGCTTAAGGAGTGATTCGCCCTCTTCCTCTCGGGATGCTCCAGGAGCGTGCATGGTACAGGTCGTGGCCGAGCTACCTTCCCAGAGACCTGGAGATCTCCCCCGCTCCCCTACACTCGCTCCTGACCGAGTCGGCTTCGCGGCTCCCGAACAGAACCTGTATCGTCTACCAGGGCAGAACCTTCACGTACTCCCAACTGGACGACCTTTCTTCCAGGTTTGCGTCCGCCCTTGAGGCCCTCGGTCTCCGCAAGGGCGACCGGGTTGCCGTCTTCATGCCGAATATGCCGCAGTTCATCATCGGCTACTTCGGAATACTGAAGGCGGGAGGGGTCGTCGTGGCTTGCAGTCCACTGTACAAGGAGAGGGAACTCGAGTTCCAGCTGCGGGACTCGGGGAGTTCCCTGGTCATAGCCGCCAACGACGTCGTCCGCGGAAACGACCTCTACAGGAGTCTAGAGGCTTGCAGGGGAAGAGTGGGACTACGACACGTGATAACGGCTAGCCTCACCGATTACCTTCCGGCCCTGAAGAGAAACCTCGCCGGCTTCGCTGGGGTGAGGAACCTCCAACGCGAAGACACGCTCGGGTTCACGGAACTGATCGGGGCTCACCGACCAATCGAGAGATTTCTCGAGGTTGACCCGATGAACGACCTTGCGGTCTTACAATACACCGGGGGGACGACGGGAACCTCGAAGGGTGCGATGCTGACCCACCACAACCTCTGCGCGAACGCCGTGATGGCGGCCGCCGCACTCCCCCTTACCGAAGAGGACGTCTCCCTGGCCGTCCTCCCCCTCTTCCACATCTACGGGATGACGGTCACGATGAACGCCCCCATCTTTGTGGGCGCGAAGATCGTTCTCCTCCCT
>VBPQ01000045.1 GCA_005877185.1 Nitrososphaerota archaeon | reverse complement strand
ACGGGTTCGCGGGGGTGGGGGCAGACGTGGTCTTCTGGGCGTTTCGGTACAGGAGGTACGACGCGGCTGCTTCTGCTTTCGCCGGGGTCGCCGCCCAGTTCTTCTGGGTCCCGTTCAGCTACGTCTACCACGTGGTGTACCTCTATCCGCTTTCGTTCATCGGCGGGGACCTGCTGATTAGGGTTATCGGAGGCGCTCTCGGGGATGGCCTGCTTGGTGCGGGGCTTGGCGTGGCGATCCTACAGGTCGGGAGCTGGGCCGGGCTCCAGATTGGTTCTCCCAGAATCCCCGAGATGCCTCATCATCATCGACCCGATGCGTTCGAGCGTAGAGTTGCTTCGGTTCCATGGGGATTCTTCTCGACCTTCAAGACGGCGCGCACGTCGGTATCTTCAGGATATCATCCTCGTCTGTTACCCAGATTTCACAGGAGCGCCTCAGCTTCAGGTCGAGGGCACCCAGTTTCCCGCGGGGAACGACTAGGATTCTCCTCAATCGAGGCTGTCGGTCGATCCTAGACTGCAGCTCTACCCTCCAGATGTTCTTCGCGAGGAGCCTCTTCGTCCTGGGCCTTGTCTCGCACTCGACGAGGGCGTACTCCTCCCGGCTGTCGGTTTGGGCAATCCCAAGCAGGTCTGGCCGGTAGGCCTCCCAAGAGACAAGACGGTTAGGCGGCCAGAGGGGTTCCTCGATGACCTCGTATCCATCCCTCACGAGTTCTGAGGCGACGACGGCTTTCATGCTCCGGTGGAGCGGGGACTCGGGCATCCTAGAGCTCCCTCCGCGATTTCTATTTCAGTGACGATGTCAATCATGCGTCGAGCGATGGTTAACGATGGAGTGAAGATGCGTGCTCCGCCCCGAAGGCCTGGTGCATTTCGCACCACCCCCCTCGTGGCAATCTTGCCACAGCATGGCTGGGGCAGCCGGAGTAGGCTCAACGCCAAGATAAATAGAAAGTAGTCGAGCCGGACCTGATTGAAGGTTAAGCGAAAAGAAATCGTAAAGCCGGTCAAGGGACGACCTCCCGCGGGTCCCTACTCGCGCGCTGTAAGGTTCGGTGACCTAGTTTTCGTTTCAGGAATCTCTCCCAGGAACTCCGATGGCTCGCCCTTCAAGGGTAGCTTCGAGAAGGAAGTTCAAAACGTTCTCGACAACATCGGCAAGGTCCTTGAAGACGCCGGGAGCGGCCTCGATAATGTTCTCAAGGTCACCGTGATACTGAGAGACGAAATAGACTGGGAGAGGATGAACTCGGTCTACAGGAAGTTCTTCCCGAAGGAGCCACCCGCAAGGACGACCTTTCAGTCTGGGATTGGCGCGAGCGTCGAGATGGACGCTATAGCCTACGTGTCGTAGAGGCCACCTGCTTCCAATGGAGGGGGGTTATGCTCGCAACCCTCTCCACGTTAGCCTCGACCCATCGAAGTAGTTCCGAGAGTTCCCTCTGTTCCCTCTCTCCGAGTTCGCGCCCGGGTTGCTTCACCTTAGATGTCTTGATCACACCTCTCTGGACGAGAACTTCCTTCTTCACCGCTATCGCCAACTCACTGTAGAAGTGGATGAGGGGGAGATTATAGAAGAAGACCTCCGCCGCGAGTTCCCGCTTCCCTCGCTGAAGCGCGTTCCAGATGGCAACGAAGTACTCAGGGGTCGGAGAAGCCGTCATGATGCCGACGGCCCCCCTGTCCATCTCCCAGAGATACCCTTTCCCGTGAGAGGCCCCGAAGACCTTCGCCCGACCCTCGGTGAGCTCACTGACTTTCCCAACCTTGTCGGGGGTCGGGGCATCTTCGAGCTTGATATACTCCGCACGACCTATCTCCAGGTTGATCTTCGCTAGGAGCTCCGGGGACATGTAGGGATGGCCGCCCTCTGGCTCGTCCTGCACCACGATCGGCAGCTTGATCGAGTCCGCGACGGTCTCGTAATGCTCGAAGATGGCTCGGTCTCGCAGTTGCACGTTCTTGGGGGGTGCCAACATGACCGCGGAGGCTCCTTCGCTTTCTGCCCACCGAGCAGCCTCGACAGCCAGTTCCGTACTCTCTCTGCTCGCGCCGACGACGACGGGCAGTCTTCGACGCACCATCTCCATCACAGTCGAGAGATTCTGCCGCCTTTCGCTCTCGGTCAGCTTGGCAGACTCAGACACCTCTCCCAAGGCTACGAAACCATGGACACCCGCCCTCTCGTAATATGAAACCAACTGACGCAGGCTCTCCAGGTCTTGCTTTCTGTTCTGGTGCAGCGGCGTGAGAAGCACTGGGAAGAAACCCCTCAGCTCGGTGGTCACGAAAGCGACTGTCCTCCCGACCGTTTTTAAGGTTGGGATGAAAGGCGCCGACTTCCGGTTTCGCTCGTCACGGAGGTCAGACCTTCGACATGACCTGTTTGGCGAAGGGCACTATGACTTTCTCGTGCTCCAACTCCGAGTATGGCGCGGAGAAGGGGCGGATCCAGATGGTGCCGACCCCCACACTAGCTATCTCCGTCACTTTCTCGATGCACTCCTCGGGCGTCCCTGCAACCGAGAATCTTCTGATAACCTCGTCGGTGAGGTACCTCCTGTCCTCGTGAGCGGCTCTCATGTCACCCGCCTCTCTGCACTTCAGCAGGAAGGGGACGATCTCCTGCTTCAAGCCCTTGAAGATGGCCGAGTACATTTCGGGGGAAGTGTTGATCAGCGCCTGCGTCACGAAAGGGCGCACGTTCGATATCGCCTTCGCGGATTCGTCCGAGACCGATGTGTAGACCCAAGCGATCAACTTGACATCGCCCAACGACCTTCCGCCCTTCTTGGCACCCCTCTCCACCCTTGCAATCGCATACTCGAGCTGCTCTGGCGAGGCGTAAGTCGCCAGGAGGCATCCGTCGGCAAGCTCCCCTGCGAGTTCGAGGTTCATAGGGCTGCGACTCGCGATATAGACAGGAATGTCCTTCCTGCACTCGAAGTTCATCTTTGCTCTGGTGACCTTGAACATCTTGCCGCTGAAGGTGACCTCCTCCCCTCTGAGCAGCCCCTTGACGATGACTAGGGCCTCCCTCAACGCCGTGTTCGGGTGCTCCCTCTCCAGATTGAGCTGCTTGAACCCGACCCCGCCCGCGCCGAGAGTTAGGAGGGCCCTCCCACCAGATACTTCGTCCAAGCTGCCTATCGCCGTGGCGAGCATCCCCGGAATTCTGGAGTAGGGGTCGGAGACGCACGGCCCCAGAAGGATCTTCTCTGTGTTGAGGGCGTCGGCTGTCAGAGTCACGAAGACGTCCCTCTCGCCGTTGAACCTCTGGTCGGCGTGAACGAAGTAGTTGTAGCCTAGTTCCTCAGCCTTTCTTGCCAGCCAGGTGACCTTCTTGAGGGGCTCAACTGGAGCGAGGCCGACGCCGAAGTCAACCATCAAGACCGCCGCTCAGAGCCTGCTCAGCTTCATCGTTCCGAAGCCTTCCCTTCTCATTCTGGGTGCCTCGGCTTGGAGCTTATCGAGACCTCTTGCTATCTTCCCAACGACGTTGGTGGCCAGAGGACCATAGGTTCCCATGATTGCCGTGTCGCGCTCGTACACCCAAGACAGGACGGGCTTCTCGTTGGCGTACTCGGGCCAGCCTGGTTCGATGAAAACCGAGGGCTTGTAGTACATCAAGACGTCTCCGACGGTCTGGTAAATAGTCTGGTTCTCCTCCGGAATGTCGACCGACTCGCCGAGAACGACGTAGACCTCCCTTCCGCTTTCCATCGCGTGCCTGGCCCTCTCCTCGACTGGGAGCAGGCTCAGGAGCAGTTTGGAGGTCTTCGGGGCGTCTCTTTCCGCAAGTTCTACAACGGCGTCGGCGCCCCCAAGTCTTAGGTTCAGTCTGGTAGCCAGCACTACCCCTCCGAATACCTGCTCACGGTGAGTGGCTTGAGCCCCTCCCGGCGTAGCGTCTCGCACTTCAGTCTGAACTCCTCGGGGATCGGTCTGTCGAGGGTTGCGAACTTGTTCAAGACATGAACGCCCTCCTTGTAGGGGGTTCGTGCCGGGTCATACGCGGAGAGGCCTTCGCCGGCGGGTGAACCGTAGAAGATCGCGAACTCCGAGAGCTCGCGCTGGAACTGGGCGCTGTACGCCAGCTGCTTCCCCCGAGACATCTGGCTCGCCCTGTAGAAGTAAGTGATGTCCCCTTCAGTAACGAAGTTTGAACGAACCTTCATCTCCTGCGGGAGGCGGAGGACCTTCTCCCCCTCCAGGTGAAGCATGATCTCCCTCCCCGACCAGTTTGCATGGATGGCTCTACCTGTCACGGGCAGGATGTTCCATGCTGCTTCGCAGGTCTTCGGGGCAAACTCGTCGTAGAGGGTGGCTGTCGCCCTAGTGCCATCGAGGTCCAGAAGAATCCTCCTCGCCGTCCTTTTCACGCTCTCTCCATCTTCATGTCCTTGCTTCCTTCGTAAATCATGTTTCGACAGACCTTCGTGAAGGCCGCCTTCCCCTCTGACAGGGTTGCGAAGAGGTTGACTGCTTTGGGACCCCTTGGGCCCTGCGGCCTCGAGTCCCTGTCGTAAGTGATACCTATCTCCGTCGCCTCTGCCAGGCCGTACGGCGCCCCCCTGAAGTAGTGGCGAGGCCTGTAGTAGTAGAAGACGTCTCCTGCCGCGGGAATGTAAGTCAGGAGGTTCTCGGCCGGGAGCTTGATCATGGGATTCAGGTGCATGAGGAGCTGGGGGCCAGACCAGATATCGTGAATCGCCTTCGTCCTGATTGGCAGGGCCTTCCAGACGGCTTGGCAGGTCATACTCGCATCGTCATCGAGGAGGTCGGCGAAGGCGGATACCCTCTCCTTCACGAAGGTGAGTTTGAGCCGTCTACCCAACTATCTGCATCCGCCTCCTTCTCTATTTATGCGAAGGGGAGGGCAGGGTCTCTTGCGGATTCATAGGGTGAGAGTCCTCCCCTTTCCGAGCTTCCTGGCCTGCAGGTAGGCTAGCTCTGCAGCGGCGACATCCTGGAGCGCCAGACCGACGGACTTGAAGACTGTGATCTCAGAATTCGAGGTTCTGCCAGGCTTCTTCCCGCTTACAACATCCGCGAGTTCAGCGTAGAGCGTCTCGCGGGGGAGGGTACCGACCCTCACAGGTTCCAGGTCTCCAGACTCCTCGAGAGCCTGGTCGCGGGAATCCACGACGACCTTGGCGGCCTTCAGGAGGCTGACATCCAGCTCTTTCCTCGATGGAAGGTTCGACCCTATGGCGTTGATGTGAGTTCCAGGCTTGACCATCGAAGAGGTGAGGAATGGGAGTGTGGATGTGGTGGCGGTGCTGAGTATGTCGGCCTTGGCTGCGGCACCCACGTTTTCAACAACCTCTAACCCGACTCCATACCTGTCTCTGACGGACTTGGCTAGCGCCTTCGCCTTGCCCTTCTCCAGGTCGTACACGAACCCCCCCTCGATCCGGGCGACGGTGCAGATGGCCTCGGCTTGGCCCTGACCTTGAATTCCCGCGCCGATCACTCCAAGCGTTCTCGAATCCTTCCTTGCAAGGTACTTCGTTGCCACCGCTGACACCGCCCCCGTCCTCAGCTGCGTGAGTCTGTTCGCGCTCATCACGCACTTGACAGAACCGTCGTCGTAGTCGAAGAGCAGGAGAAGGAAGTACGTCCTCTCGGCCTCACGGTGTCCGGCGGTTCCCGTAAGGACCTTGGTCCCCGAAATCCTTGAATCTTGGAGGGCCGTCGCCATCAAACGAATCGTGCCGAAGGAATTAGGGACGACCATCCTGAATCTGGGGGGCGTCGTTGCCTTCCCCTTCCCCATCTCTTGAAAGGCGCTCTCGATCTGCCTGATCGTCGAAGGCATGTCAAGGACGGACGAGACGTCGTTCTCGTCAAGCAGGAGCATCCGTAGGCCTCCTCGAAAGCCTCAGAGGGTGGAGCAGGTTGAGTTTCTCCCTGATCTCCTTGGTGTACCGTGTGAATCGTTCCTCCGTCTTGATAACCGGCTCCCTGATCTCCGGAAGGTCGACCGTTATCTCCTCAACGATTCGACCCGGATGAGCCGACAGAACAAGGACCCTGTCTCCAAGGTAGACGGCCTCCTCGATGTCGTGTGTGACGAGCACTCCGGTCATCTTCAGGGAACGAATCACGAAGTTCAACTCCGTCTGAAGGATCTCCTTGGTTATCTCGTCGACTCCCGTGAATGGCTCATCCATCAGGAGGACGCTCGGGTCATGGACCAGTGCGCGCGCGACAGCCACCCTCCTCTGCATCCCGCCGGACAACTCGATCGGGTAGGCCTTCTCGAAACCCTCGAGGTTGATGAGTTTGACGAGCTCGGGAATCTTCGCCTCGGCACCCTTCTTCCCCAGGATCTCCATCGGAAGCTTGATGTTGCCGTAGACCGTCCGCCACCGCATCAGACTCGAATCCTGGAAGATGTAACCGACGACGAATTTCCCCTCGGCTGCCCTTCTCTCGATAGAGCCCGAGCTCGGTTTCTCGACACCCGCGATCAGTCTCAAGATCGTGCTCTTTCCACAACCGCTCGGACCTACGAGCGTCAGGACCTCTCGCTCGTGCATGTCGAAGGAAACCCCGCGGATAGCTTCCACCACCTCGCCCGTGATTGCGGTGTACGACTTGCTCACGTCCTTCAGCGAGACGAGGTCTGCCAAACCTACCTCCTCCTGAACCAGGGCATCGAGGCGCGCCCGACACCCTCCACCAGTCCGTAGAGCAAGAGACCGATCACCGTCAGTATGAATCCAGCCGCGTACGTGAGGTCGATGTTGAAAGAGGTCAGGGCGGTGGTCATCAGGAACCCCAGCCCGATGTTGGAACTGACGAATTCGGCGACGATCGCACCAACAGTCGCGCCCGTGATTGCTATCCTCAGGCTGACGAAGAGGTGGGGGAGCGAGTTGGGAAGCCTCACCTTGTAGAAGATAAGAGATTCAGAGGCGCCGAGGGACTTTAGAAGGTAGACCAGGTTGACGTCGACGTCTGCCAGGCCGGTCGCCGTGCCTACGACCACAGGGAAGAAGGAGAGGAGCGAGGTGAGTATGATCCTTGAGAGGTCGTTGAAACCGACGAGGATGTAGATTATCGGAGCGATGGCCACCATGGGGAGGACCTGAATTGCGACTATGTAGGGCATGACTATCTTTCTCACTATCCCCGATGCTGTCACCGCCACTGCGAGGAGGAGGCCGAGTGCGGTCCCGAGGACGAAGCCCGCTATCGCCTCCCTCAGCGTGGCAAAGATATTCGCCCACCAGTTCACCCTCGAAGAGAAGATGGCTGCAACGATCTCGGTCGGCGCCGGCAGAAGGAAACTCGGAATAATTCCGTAGTCAACGATCACCTGCCAGACGACGACTCCGACCACCAAGCTTCCGAGTACGCTAGCCTGGTCTCTGAGATTCCTGACTACCTTATTCTGCAACCTCAGAGCCTTACGGTTGCTGTACGAACTGGTCGGTGTATAGTGTTGTCGGGTCGACCGTGGCGGTCAGGTTGAAAATCTGGGTCGACGCCTTCACGATCCCCTGCACGGTGGTCGCGTTCATCCAGCCGAACTTGAGAGGAGTCAGGTTGCCAATCGTGGTGGCGTTGTACCCGACTTCGAAGATGAGCGACGACTGCCAATCGCTGAACGTGCCGTTGTAGTCGAAGCTCGCGTTTATGTTGACGAAGTCCTGGGCGCACTGCTGCGGATTCTTTATGCAGAGGTAGTAGCCATTCAGGGTCGCGTTCACGATGGCCTTGACGACGTCGGGGTGGTTTTGTACAAGCGCCTTCTGGACGACGATTCCCGAACCGATCGGCGGCATCCCGAAATCGGAGAGCTTGAAGAAGTTGACGGTCTCACCGAGCTTCGCGGCGTTGATCTGGAGCGAGCCAGAGGCTGAGGCAAACTGAACAATCGCGTCCACCTTCTTGCCGAGGAGCGCATCCTGCAGGGCTGAGAATCCTATGTTCTGGATGGTGAGTTGCGACGGGCTTATTCCCTCCAGCGTCAGGAAGGCGGAGAACATCCTGAAGCTCAAACTCCCGAAAGGCGAGCCGATTGTCTTGCCGATCAGGTCCTTGGGACCGTGAATCCCGCTACTGGTGAGGAATAGAACACCGACGGGGTTTACTCTGCCCGTGCTGGCCACCTGAATCAGGTTGAAGGTATTTGGATTCTGGGCCGCGTCAACAGTAAGGTCCAGCAGGTCCCCCAGTGCGAAGGCGTACCCCGTCTTGTCCGCCCCCACCGCTTGAACGGCGGCGGAGGTACCGCTGAGGATGACAGGAGTCACGTCAATCCCATTCTGAAGGTAGTATCCCTCGGCCTGCGGCACGTACGCGGGAGCTTCATCCGTTGTCAATCCTCCGACGTAGCGCGTTACGCCGACCACCTGCTTTCCAGAGCTTGGGGTGTAGACGGTCAGGAAGAAGGCGCTCGTGGCGCCTGCCGTTGCGAGTATCGCTATGACAAGAGAGACAGCGAAGACCCTAGTGGAAACCAATAGCCTCGCGCTTTGGCGGTGGATTCTATTTAAGCCTGAGGTAGACGCAGTCGCTTTTACACAAGATCGCGCTAATTCGGTTCTTGTTTTCCCTGAGCGGGTCAGGCCGCCAGCAAGCCTCGGAGTTCTCTCTCCCTCGTGTCGTCGGGATTGTATCCTTCTATCTTCTCGAGCCCCCTGCTCAGCCTAAGGTGTCTCCAGCAGCCGTAGCAGGGATTCCCGAGGGCGACCGCCACCTCGAGCGAATCGGGGGTCGAGAGGTCGAGGACGAGTGACCTGCACGTGCCGGAAATCTTCCCTAAATACTCGCCGTGCATGCAGATTGTGTTCGCGCTCGCCGATTCGCGTTTGACGGAGGAATCGTAGTGACCGGAGAGGAGCCGCATCCCCTCGTCTAGCCCGATCTTCCCGTACGCATCCTCAAGAGCGATCTTCATCGAGGCAAACCTGTGGTCTCCGCTCGTCGGATGCTTGACCTTCTTGATGTGGGAGCCCAGCTCGTCGCACGCAGTGTTGTTCGAGATGAAGATAGCGTCCTTCCTCTTCGTCGGGAAGTCTACGAAGGCTTTGTGTTTGGGCGTCGCCTCCACTATCTTGGTACCCCCGCTGTCGGTAAAGCACCAGTTCTTGAAGCCCATGTTGGGGACGGAGTTGAACCTAGCCACGGCGTCCTCCACCCCACTCGAGAACTGCCCGATCCAGCGGTACATGAACCAGCTCGGTACAGCGTCGTCCGTCATCTCGGAGTCCCTCATCCTGTCGTGAAGGGCAGTCCCGCAGAAGAAGAACCAGGCGTCGTTGAATATAGCGTCGTAGCCGATGTACCCGGGGGTTACCGGGGTGACGAAAGGGCGCCCGCGCTTCGGCTTTGCAATCCTCAGAACGCTGAACTGGTCCATCAACCTCCCTCCATCGTCGTTGTGGCCGGCGACGACCGAGCCGGTCTGCGTCGCGCCTCCCCAGGCCGAGAAGAAGTCGCATGAGAAGAGCTCTCCCGCCTTCTGCGACCGAAGGGTCGTCATGATGTCGACGTTCATGTTGGTCAAGAGGAGAGAGTCGTAGGATACAGAAGAGGCTTCGGCCATGGCGTTGATTTCGTCCAGGAACTCTGATTCGGTGAATTTGCCGACCGCGCGTTCCACGTTGTGGAGATAGTCTTTCTCCTCGACCCTAGACTTGTGGAGGGCATCTCTGAGGAGGGGGACGTTGTGTTGGACAACCCTCCCGATGATTCCTTTAGTGGCCTTGCCGAACTGCCTTCCCATCTCAGCAGAAGACCCCTCAACGATGACCAACGGTATGGGCGAATTCCAGGGATAGACAGTTCGGTCGAGCTTGAAGGTGCCTGTCTCCGTCGGGGCCCGATCCCCCACTCTTGAGAATTCCTGTTGCAACGAGACGAAGACCCCTTCTTCGTTATTATCCCTTTCTAGAAACGGTTGGGCGGCGGCCAGTGAGGCATCGATGACCTCGCATCCTCCCCTTGAGATCGGATGCGACGACGGCCTCATGCCGCGGTGCAGCGCGGACTCTGACAACGCTGCAGTCCTCCTCGTTTCCATTTCAGCCACGATGTCGGTTGCCGCTCACTCGAACTGAGACCTTTTGGGTTCCCCTCTGAGAGGCTTTGCGAAGTACCGTTAACACAGCGTTCTCCTGAATTCTCACCCCCTTTCTGGTCTTCAATGAAGAGATTATTTCACGAAGATGCTGCTTCGCCTCTCTGTCCAGCGCTCGATAGTCTTCCTTCCGACCGGCCGTAACTTCTTCCAGAACTTCATCAACCGAATCGTAGTAGGTGTAGACAGGGAACTCCTCTTCTGCGATGAAGTCGAACTTGCGTTGAACGAGCGAAGCGTATCGTAGTGCGAGTCTCGAGTGCCTGTCTGACTCGTCTTCACTTGAGGGGCCCCAGTTCCTGCTCAAGAGATAGGAGATCATGCCTTTGTGGAATGGCTGGTGCAGCGAAGCTTGTATGTTCAGCAGGATGCTCTTCGGCTTCAAGACGCGACAGGCCTCGTCGAGTGCCTTGCCCATGGCCGGGATGTCCGCGCAGCAGAGAGACCAAGTGAAAAATACCAAGTCGAATGATTCATCCGGAAAATCCATCTGTTCTCCCCTTCCGACCTGAAACCTTACCTTCTGAAGCAGATTCCTTGGAATCCTCTTCTTTGCAGCTGCTATCGCTGATGCAGACGGATCTATCCCCACAACGCTCTTGGCTTGAGGTGCGTACTGAAAGGTCAGCCTGCCTTCACCGCACCCGATTTCGAGAACACTCCTACCACTGAACGAAACATGTCCTTGGGTTTTGGTAATCTCGATTCCTTCGGGATCCTCGTGCACGGTCAGGGTTCCTCACCAGGCTGCGTCAAGTCACGCTTATACATGAACTGTCAACAATCGCCTCCGATCGCAAGAATGTACTAAGAGGAATTTGGGCAGCCGTAGAAATCCTCAACAGGCTCGTCGATCTGACAAGAAGGTTTGCCCTTGGCTTAGAGATATCGAATCAAGACGAAAACCCGCACTGGGTGAGGTTTATCGAGCCTCGCCGAAAGCGCCAACATCCTTAAGAGTCCCTCCTGCGCGGTCTTCGCTGAAACTTGAGCAGGGCAGGTCTCGCTTCTGAACGAAAGGACCCGAGCGAGCTTCTCCAGATTGAGACCTCGCGGGTCTTCGTCGGCAAGTCGAACGTCAGGAGGAGGCCGGGCGACGTGATTGACCTCACGCGCTCGATTCAGGAGAAGGGAGTTCTCGAGCCAGTCCTCGTCAGGCCCGTCGGATACCGCTACGAACTTGTCATCGGGTCAAGGAGGTTCGAGGCCGCGAAGGCTGCCGGGCTGAAGAGGATTCCAGCCGTCGTGAGGAAGGTGTCGGACGAGGAAGCTATAATCGTCTCCTTGATTGAAAACATTCAGAGGAGGGACCTCGAGCCCGAGGAGGAGTACGACGGGTTGATGAGTCTGAGCAAGCTCAACCCAAAGTCCTACGGCACCGCCGAACAGCTCGCGAAGGCGATCGGCAAATCTCGAAGGTACGTCGAGGACCACATCAACGCGGTCGAGACGGTCAGGGGCCTGAGGAGGGAGACGAGGGCCGAGGTGACGGTGAAGAGCGCGCCGACCCCCGAGGAGAGGAAGGGGGGTGTCCTCCCGCTGAAGCACGCGACCTACATTCACAAGGCAGAGGAGACGCCGTCTATTCAGGGGCTACCGAGCCGCGAGCGCGCCGTGAAACTGAAAGAGCTTGCCGAGACGATCGCCCCACTACCGCAGCCGGAGGCCGAGAAGGTCGTAAGCCACTTCGTGATGGCACCCCAGAAACCCATGGAGGAGATCAGGAAGGACGTCCAGTATCTGCGCGCAGTGAAGCTCGATATTCTCCTGGACCCGAGGGTGGCGGAAGCCCTGAGGACTGCGGCGGAGGACAGGAGGACGACGATGGAAGCGGTCGCGTCTCTCGCGATACACTCCTGGCTGAGGCAGCAGCGCTACTTCTAGCGAGCGTCGCCCGTCCGGGCGGTCGAGAAGATGGACTTCGATTATCATCGAAAGGCCGACATCATTGCAGCCTTAGCTTCACGCTGAGCTTCTTCGAGAGATTCTCCAGGTCTTGCGCAACGTAGAAGAAGGCCATCCAGCTCCACCTCCCCCACCTTCGAATCCCCTCCTTCTTCACCCGCTCGATGGCGTCCCTCGCGTTCTTGGGCTCTCTCCCGAAGAAGAGCTTTCCGAAGACGTCAACCGACCAGGCGTCGATTGGGAAGCCGGCCCTGGGGTTTATTATGTCGGCGGAGTAGTCTCCGATTCCTGGAAGTTCCATCAACCTCCTCTTGGACTCCTCGGCTGGCAGCCTTGCGAGTTCCTCCAGCGTCAGAAAGGCCTCTCCCTCCAAGATCTTGGCCAGCTGTATAACATACTTCGCTCGATAGCCGAGCCTGCATCGAGTCTCGAGCTCCTTGGTCGATACTACCGAGATCTCACTCGGGACAGGCCACGCGTTGACTCTCCTCCCGTCGAACTCAGCGACCCTGCCGTACTTGCTCACCAGGCATTCCAGCATCTGCTCGCTCCTCTTGAGAGGTGCCATCTGGAGGCAGATTGTCAGAATCGCGAGGTCGAAGACGCTCCCACCCAGGGTATCGTGCATCCCGTAGAGGTCATCCACCACATGCTTCAGAATGGAGTCTCTCCTAGCAAATCCGTAGAACCGGCCCAGTTCGTCATTCACCCCAAGCTTCTCCATGAGTAAGCCCGCGATTGTCTCTTTCTTGTCGTCAGGCTCGCGTGCGAGGAAGGCTGTCACCGAGATCCTCGGCGAGTCGGTCTCTCCGACGGACCTCAGCTTCAGGCCCACCAGCGTCCCATCGATATGAAGGGTGGTCCACATTATTCCGTCCTCGAAGACCTCGAAAGGCGTGAAGAGATCCCACCCCGCTGGCTTTTTTACCGTAAGCTCGAAGTTGTAAGGAGCCTTCGGCGATAGGACGAAGGAGAAATTCTTCTCGAGCCGAACCAAACTCGCCCCCGATGCCGAGATGGTCACCTTATAGACTTCGGCGCCTCGACGCTGTCGCAAGACTCGGCCGACGACGGACCGCACAACAACATGCGGTCTAATCCAGATTCGCATCCTGCCAAAAGACCAAATACGCTTCTGCCCCCGCAGGAAGGGTTGCAACAGCAAGCAACCGAGAAGCGTCCCCGTTCCCGGATTGAAACGCTCGCAGACTTGATATTCGGCCTCTCCCTCTCGGTGGGCTCTGTCGCGGCCATCGCAAGCTCTCCAACAACCCCTGCCGAAATTGGGAGCCACATACTCGCCTTTATCTTCACCTTTCTCATTCTCATCACCGCCTGGCTCATCTACACGAGCTTCATGTCCGTCCTCCCCGTCGAGACGAGGACTATCGTCTTCCTCAATGTGGCGCTTCTTCTGCTCGTCACGCTGATTCCCTACCTGTTGAACAGCGTGGAGTTCATCAACCCCATCGCGAGTGCGGCCGACGCTTCGGCGATAAAGGACCTGGCCTCCATCCTCTTCGCGCTGGACTTCACCGCAATTCTGGTAATCATGGCGGTCTTCGCACACGTTCTCAGCCTTGAGGAGAAGAAACTCGTCGCTCCAGAACTAGCCAAACTCTTTCGCGACGGGAGGAACAGGATGGCCGTCCTCGCCGTCCTGACGGTGATCTCAATCGCGCCTGTCTTCGGGCAGGTGCTGATTTTCGGAGTGCCGGCCAGACTCTTCATGTGGTACGTGCCGCTGATCTCTTACTGGGTTGGGAGGGCAGTGAGGCCAGAGAGTCGCAGCTACAGGGTGTCCTGAGCGAAGCATGGTGAACATCATCGCGCCTGCTGAAACGAAGCACAATTAGCTGCGCTTTGCCCTTGCACAATGCCATGCTCGGGTCAAAACAACGCGACGGCGAGCAGCAACAGCCCAAGTACAATGAACGCGAGGTTGAGAGCGGTGTTGTCGTAGCTCATGTGAGCGATTGCAATCCTACGGCGGCCGAGGTAAACCCCAGCCTGAGTGAAGGCGTCGAGAAGTAGGTGAGCATAGGCTATTGTCACACCTAGACCTGCTCCAAGCAATTCGAATGCGGAATCGGCAGAGAGGTTGAAGAGTGAGTAGGGTAGGACTATCGTCGCGATTCCTATCGCGGCTCCCCAGAGCGGTGCGGTGAACACCGAATGGGTAATGAAGGAACGGATGGGGATGTCATTCTTGCGTGTATGGCCGAAGACATCAATCAGCGTGTTCACCGCAAATGTCAGCCACAGGGCAACGAAGAACGAAAGGACTGACAGATGCCCGGTCTTGGAAAGCAGGAAGATACTCAGGCCGAAAGAGAAGACGTTATGGGTTACGACTTTCAATTTGTGAGCAAGCCAACCGGCGAGCGGGGTTCTACAGATGAAGATTCTGTGAGATACATGCTATAGACTTTCGAGATAGGGTCACCCGGAGGTAAAAGCGCACCGAAATAACAACACCCATTTTTACCTGCGAGGAGGCCGAAGAGGAAGGGAGGAGTCGTCTCCGTCTGGGTCGTTTATGTCGCCCGAGGTTATTCCGGTGCAGATTATTGTGCAGACTGATTGCTCCAAGGCAGCTGTCCATCGGCGGCGTATGTGTCATTCAGGGACTGCAGAAGCCTCTCGAATTCTCTCTTCGATTTCTCGACGCCCGGCGGCTTTCGAGTGAACCCGACCTTCCTCGACCAATTTCTCCACGAACGCAGGATCTTCGCGTGAGCGCCTCTTTCGGTGTGAACCTCCTCACTCTGAACCAGAAGCCTCTTCTCGAGCTCCCGTGCGGCTTTGGGAACCCCTCTTTTCAGCAGCCCTCTCACATCGGTTCTAATCTCGCCCTTCCTATCGACAACGCGGAGCAGTGCGGAGGCTTCGGGGGAAAGGGATGCGGTCTGCCACTCCTCCCTCGAGGTGCTTAATGCCAGAAACTGCGGCCAGAGTCGGCGGTGCACGAAGGTAACCTTTCCTGACACGAGCTTCGTGGTCAAGACGTCTCGGCGTCTGCAGAATCTGTTGAGGACCCTCCAGATCTTTCGACCACTCGGGTGACCCCACCAGGAGCCCCGCAGTGGCTGACCGACGACTATGGCCGTGACGCTAGGAAGCCTTGGGTCGGACTCGAGCAGGACGCCAATGCGTCTGAACTCTCTTACAACAAGCTCGAGCACCTTCTCTTCGCTCTTACTTCTTTTCATCGCGTGAGGGTCGGGTATCCAGAACTACAGCCGTAAAACATTACCGTGCTGAGGCTCGTTGCGGCTCCGCGCCCCTCTCCATGTTGCTTTGAGCCTCTCCTGCGAGGGTGACGGCCGCCAGGCCCTTTGTGTGAGGAATTCTGTTCAGCGCTGACGGTGGGAGTCGTCCTAGGTTGCCGTTATCCAGAAAAACGAGCTTCGGTAGCGCTAAAACGGAAAGACACCCAAAATACGATACTCCCTGAACAGCTCCTATGGAAACAGTTAGAGTTCGTTGCGCTTGTGGAACTGCTCTTCCCAACCCTGAAGAATTCGCTCGGCATTGGAGTCTGGTTCACGGTTCAGCAAGTTGTTGCGACGCCACGTTCGGGGAACCCGACGAGTACGCTAGACATCTGAGGTACTCGCATGGACTGGCCAACAAGTTTCTGCAAGCTCCCATCGCATCGTAGGCTGCGCACACCTCGGCCGATCGGCAGCCGTTCCTTTACTTCAGTGAGCAGGACGTCAAGCTCAATTGTGATGGTAGTATGAAGTTCCTTGGTCGCCCGATGTGACTAACTAAATCGTTCTTTACTTCAAGGGAATTTGGGCGCAAATGTCTTCTTGCTGAGAGCCGAAGACCGCTCCTGGTTCGACCATCCGCTCATCTTGGCGCATACCACGCCCATCATACAGTGCGGGTCCGATATCGCAAATCAGACTTATTAGGAAGAGGGAGGTTCTGTGTCGTGATGGCTACTGTTGAGCAAACAGTCGACATCGCTGCTTCTCCAGAAACAGTGTGGAGCATCATCACAGACCCGTCCAACCTTCCTAAACTCGTCCCTGACCTGATATCGAACGAAGTCGACCCACCCGGCAGGGCGGCCGTAGGCCAGAAAGGTCATGCCGTGGGCAAGATTGCCGGCAGGAGAGTCGACATCTTCACTGAGGTTACAGAGGTCCAGCCAAACAAGAAGTTGGCCTTCTCCCAGCGGCCGGGCGGTCTCTTCAAATCCTTCTCGAATACTGTCACGCTGGCACCCACCAAGACTGGAACTCGCGCCACCCAGACAACCAAGTACGAGCCCTCGCTCGGCTACCTAGGTAAGGTGCTGAGCAGCCTCGTAGTGAGCAGGTCAATCGAGAAGAACGTCAAGGCCTTCCTTACGAACACCAAGGAGATAGCAGAGCTAAAGGAGATGCCCAAGCCGTCGGCTGGCTAGGCATCCCTTCTCATTTTTCCCCTTTATCCCCCGCACAGCCGATAAATCCTCGTGAGCCCGTGCGTATCTGTGTTAGCCAGGTCGAGGAACCTGGGATCGACCGCCTCCAGAGTGATGAACCAGAGTATTCAACGGTCTTGCTAAAGGAAAGGGCTGTGGATGAAAGACATAGATTAGAGTATTAGAAGCTCGTCGACTGCCGACTCGACATGAATGAAAGGCCGCGAGCACTTCCTCTGATGATCGTGACGTTTATCATCCTTGGCTCTCTCCTCGCGTTTGTTCTCTCCTACCAGAGTTTCGCGAGCGGGAGCACCACCACGAGCATCTCCACCCAATCTTCGACGAGCCCTGGGTACAGTTGGCTGAGAGGCGCCGACCTCCCGACTCCGCGAGCGGAGGCGGCTGCAGTGCTGGTGGGGAACGAGGCATACATCATCGGCGGGTTCGACGCCAGGGGCATTGCTTCCGCGAAGGTCGAGGTCTACAACACGACTTCCGACAGCTGGAGGACCGCCAGCCCCCTCCCGGTCGCTTTACATCACGCAGGAGCGGCGGTTGTCAACGGAAGGATATTTGTTGTCGGCGGTTACTTGGAAGGTTGGGTTCCGACGGGCGCGGTCTGGGTCTACAACCCGAAGGCTGACACATGGAGTCCCGGAACGAGTATG
>VBPQ01000103.1 GCA_005877185.1 Nitrososphaerota archaeon | reverse complement strand
GGAAGAAGCCCGCACCATCCCTTTAGGCCATATCTCCTTCCAGATGATATGACCTATCGCGTATTAGCCGCAGTTTCCCGCGTTTGTCCACGTCTCTAGGGTAGGTTGACTACGTGTTACTGAGCCGTACACCGCGTCCCTCGCACTCGAGGAACGCATGATTAACATGGCTAAATCCCATTCCGATAGCAGTCGGGTCCGGCAGGATCAACCGGAGTCGATTATCAGGAAGTACAGCCACGCATTTCTGCGAGGTGTTTGTTTGAGCACAGCCCACGTCAGATCTAACTACTCGTTAGATCTCCACCTTGTACGCGCACCTGGAGGTCGTGCGTATCATCGCGTGGGCTACGCCCGTAAGCTCAATGCAGACGCCGCCAAAAAATGCGCGAATCGATTCGAATCGAGTTCGATATATATACGTTCGCTTGTTAAATCAGCGTGATTAGCTCAACGGCTCGAGAAGTTATCTTGTGGAGTTTGAAGAGAGGGAGGGATGGGCGAAGGGCCGATAGTCGGTCGGCTGGTCTTGATCCAAGAGGGTCGATGTGATTTTCAGAAGCCGTAGAGGTCCGCGTGCAACCATGGGACTAGCGCCGTCCTGACGCACTGCTCCGTCAGGTCCGCTCTCGATATTCTTCCCTTTGTCAGGTGGTACACGAGACCCTCCTTGTCGCCCACGGCCGCGACGCCCGTCATCTCGACCGCGTAGTGCTCCAGCTCATTCCCCTCCCTGATCATTCTTCTCATCCACCGCGACGGGAGCATGAAGCCGGCGGAGGAGCCCAGAGAGAACCTGCCGCGCCGGTTCATGATGACGGCCTCCTGGTGGTCCATATGGCCGAGCTTCCTCTTTAGAGGGAAGATTCCCGCTTCTACTCCGACCCCGAACTCCGCCCGAGTCTTTGAGATAGCGAAGCGCGCCCTCTTGATGGCGCCCTCAATTATCTGGTCCATCCCAATAGGCTGAGCGTTGGTAACGGATGAGGTGTCGAGAGATTCGATCCTGACATCGGGAAAGAAGTCGGTGAAGACCCTCTTCACCCCCTCGAGCTTGGCCGGGTTCTTCGTGCCGACGGCGACGAGCATGAAGAAGGAGGACTCGCAGAAGTGAATGATAAATCTTCGACGATGGGGCGGTGAGCCGGGACCTACGTGACGCGAATTTCGTCCAGCATCTTCTGGACGTTGGTGAGGGGCGTCCCGTCCGCGTGAGCTATCTCCTGCAGGGCGGGAGGGTTGCTACCGTAGCTCGGCATTCTTGCCGTCAGCCTCTCCTCGTAGGTCGGGATGTGCTCGTTCTGGTAGAAGACGCCCAACGGGGTGCGGTCCCCGAACTCGAAGCTCTTCGGGACTGCCTGCTGAATCTTCTCCGCGACCTCCTCGTCGCTTCCCGTGTGGACGACCCCGTCGTAACCCCCCTCCTCGAGCTTGTATGTCCTCGGCACCACCTTCCCCTCGATGTCGAGGTGTCCCTCCCCGGCCCAGTACTCCTTCGTCGTGACGTCGTTATACGTGGGGCAGGGCTGGAGAACGTCGACGAAGGCGAAACCCTTGTGCTGAATCGCCCTCCGGATCAGGTCCTTGAGATGTCTGACGTCGTAGGCGTACCCCCTCGCGATGAAGGTGTAGCCCGCCGCAAGGGCGAGAAGGATCGGGTTGATCCCCTGATTTATGTTCGGCTTCGGAAGGGACTTCGTCTTCACCCCCAGCTTGAGCGTAGGGGAGGCCTGCCCCTTCGTCAGGCCGTAGACGCCGTTGTCGAAGACGATGTAGGCCATATCGACGTTCCTCCTACCGGAGTTGACGAAGTGGCCCGCGCCTATCCCCATCCCGTCACCGTCCCCACCTGCGGCTATGACCTCGAGCTTGGGGTTGGCGAGCTTGATTCCGGTGGCGAAAGGCAGCGACCTTCCGTGAAGGGTGTGCACGCCGTACGTCCTGACGAAGTGAGGGACCTTCCCCGAACAGCCTATCCCCGAGACGATGACGGTGTTGCTCGGGTCGATGTTCATCTCGGCGAGCGCCATCTGGACGGCGTTGAGGATCCCGAAGTCACCGCAGTTGTGAAGTGTTGCGCTCGGCGTGACGTACGAGTTGACGCCCTCGACCTCGAGGTTGTACACCGGACCGCTGTAGTCGAATATTTCGTTCTTCCTGACAGGCAGGTAGAGGTACCTGTCTGTGATTATCATAGGAGGCTTGCCCCCATGTTTTACCACCCTTCTCGTCGACCCAAGAATCTCCGAAAGCCTGTTGTAGTCTCTCGCGCTGACGACCTGAAGATTGTAAGAGGTCTCGTGAATGCCCGAGGCTGCGCTCACCGTTACTGTGGGGACGATGCCATTCCTGACGAGCAGAAGCTTCAGCTGTTCAGCAAGCATCGGCGAGATCGTCTTGTAGCCGGCCTTCTTCCTCCCCAGGTACCCATCGCCCATCCACGCCGCCCGGATGAGTGACCTCTGCTTCTCGGGAGGGAGCAGCATCAGGTCATGGGGTACTCTCTTGTTCTCGGCACCGTTGCCGAACCATTCCTCGAAGAGCTCGGCGAGGTAGGATGAATTGACGTGAACGTCCATCGAACCCTTCTCCGGTCTCTCCACTATCCGGGCTCGCAACCCGAAGAGTTTCTTGGAGAGGCCTGCGACGTCTTCGGCCAGGTGGCGCTCCTTCAGATTGAAGGTGAAGATCAAGCTCCTTCTGTGGACGTAACCTTCGGCCAGGTAGTGGCCTGCCAACTTCAGAAAGTCTTCGTTCACCGGGACGCTCTCGGGTAGCTCCCGGATCCTGGTGTCCTTTCTCTTCTTCCGGTACGACAACCGTAGCACCTCCATGTCTCTGACCTCGTTTGGAATCGGATACACCGCGTAGTCTCCCGGCCGGACCTTCGCCGCCTCGACCCACTCATGGTTGAACTCCTCATTGACGTGTTTCCTTCTTTCCCTTCTCGCGATCAAGACTGGATGCTCGTCGGTCAGAGTTACTTCGCCGAAGCACTTGACAGTGAGCCTGTTCATGGGACCAACATGGTTGTGGTTCATGACCTCCGTGACACGATGGTAGGCTCCGTCGCTGCCTAGCACTCTCTCCCCCGCCACGACCTCCTCGATGGCCTTCGCTGACGGATTCGCGTGTATGAGCGTCCCGGGTAAGACGCACCCGGGACACCAGTCGTTGTGCGCCTCTGTCTTGAGTTCTGAGAGCTTAAGCGCCATGAGTCAAGACCACCTTCTTGGGAGCATTCCCTTCAGAGACAAGCTTGACAGCCTCGTAGACCTCCTCAGAGGACATCGGGCGGCCGTTGTACTTCACGATGTACTGCTCTATGGGGATGCACGTCCTCTCCCTGATCAGCCCCCCGAGCTGACCCGAGTAGTTCATCTCGACGTCGACGATCTTCGTCGCCTTCGAGAGGACCTGATTGATGTACTCAGTGGGGAATGGATGGATCAGCCTGATCTGGAGGAAGTTCACAATGATTCCGTCCTGCTTGAGCCACTCCATCGCGTCGAGGATTGCGCCCTTCGTTGACCCCCAGCTGACGAGTGTGATCGGGGCGTCCTTCGGTCCGAAGAAGTTAACCCTCTCCTTTAGGGGGATCTCTCTATCCGCCAGATCGAGCTTCGACATCCTCTTCTGCATCATCGCGTTTCGGTTCGTCGGGTCCTCCGTTATGTGGCCGAGCTCGTCGTGCTCGTCGCCCGTGTTCCAGTAGACGCCTCCCTTCGTGCCCAGCACCGGCCTGGGTGAAACGCCCGTTGGGGTGGGCATGAATCTGTGGAACTCCCCTCCCTCCGGGGGCTGGACCACTCCCTTCAGGAGAGCGCCCCGCTCTATCTTCACGCTGTTGACGTCGTACGGTGGAAGAGTGACGTCCGAGTTGGCGAGCGCCTTGTCAATGAGATGAATTACGGGGGTCTGATACCTCTCCGCGTAGTTGAATACCCTCACGGTGTCGTAGAAGGCTTCCTCGAGGTCTCCGCTCGCCAGGATGAGTCTCGGGAACTCGCCGTGCCCCGCGTGAAGGGCGAACCTCAGGTCGCCCTGCTCGTGCCTCGTCGGAAGGCCCGTGCTCGGCCCTCCCCTCTGGTAGAGGGTGACGACGACCGGCACCTCATTGATCCCCGCCCAGCCCAGCCCCTCCGCCATGAGGGAGAAGCCAGGACCGGACGTCGATGTGGCGGACCTCACACCCGTGAGCCCGCCCCCGATCGCCATCGTTATCGCGGCTATCTCGTCCTCCGTCTGGATGACGGCGATCGAACCCTTGTTCTGAAGCAGCTGCGCCTCCCCCACCTGCGGATTCTCGAGCCCGGCGGACCCATCGAGGTCGATCACCTCGCGAGCCTCCAGGAACTCACTCTCGTCGCTCGCCGGCGTGATCGGGTAGTAGGTCTGAAGCCTGCACCCCGCCAGCTCCTTGGCTATCGCAACGGCGCTGTTACCCCTCACGAAGAGTCTCTTCTCGTCCGTCTTCACAGGCTGAAGCTTGTAGCCGAAGCCGCCGTTGTACTTCGTCCTGACGAAGTCGTAGGCCGCATCGACCGCCCCCGCGTTCATCTCCGCCACCTTCGGCTTCGACTTGAACTGGCGCCTGACCGCCTCCTTGACAGTCTCTTGGTCGTAGCCGAGGAGCGCGAAAGAGGCGGCGACGGCCATCACGTTAACCATCCTCGCGAGGCTGCTCAGGGAGCTTTCGCCGAACTGCTCTCCGACCTTCTTGAGTATCTCCAGGTACGGGACCGCGAATATGTGGATGCCCCTCCTCCTCGCCAGCTCGATCACGTCCTTCATCTCGGTGCCGAGGCCGTTCGAGCTCAGCTCCCCGGTCAGGAAGTCCTTCGCGGGCGCCTCGATGGTAGGGATGTTCTCCACCTTGTTGTGCTCCAAGTCGGGGTCGTAGATGATCGCACCGTCCTTCCTTACCTCGAGCGCGTGCCTCGCGAGTGTCTCGTCGTCGAAGGTTGCGAGCATGTCGACCGTATCGACGTGGGACCTCAGGACCTTCTTGCCGAGTCTAACCTGAAAGTAACTGTGCTCACCCTTGATGTTGGAGTAGTACTCCCTCTTGCCGAAGACGTAGAGCCCCCCAGACGCGGCAGCCCTCGCGAAGATGTTCGCGGAGGTATCAACCCCACTTCCTTGAGCACCTCCG
>VBPQ01000102.1 GCA_005877185.1 Nitrososphaerota archaeon | reverse complement strand
TCTGCAAGAAGTGTTCGCAAGGACTCGGGTCGTTCGGGCAGCCTAGGACCGTCCTCGCCGCGTTGTCGGCGCCTAGAGCCGCCATGTCGTTGAAGCTGAGGTCGCCCCTCCCTCCAATATCGAAAACGACGCCAATCGTCTTTTGCGGGGTCGTCGAGATTTGTGCATAATAGTAGTATGACCCGCCGGCAGCGGCCACCATTACGAGAAAAATGACAGCAGCTACGGTTGTGCTAATTGCCCTTCCTTTTTTCATAAGCAAGTTGTCTTGCTCGATTACCCTGTCGCCTCTCCGTATATAACCGATTTTTTACTCGAACAAAATCTTAAGTTGAGCCGTTGGAGGGTGAAGGAAGAGGCCCGTCATGAAGGCTCTTGTCGCAGGATTTCTCACAATCGATACAATCCTCCTCCCCATAAGGACGATAACCTCAATCGGTGGACCGCCCTCCTATGCGGGGCTCATCTGCTCAAGGTTTGGACTCGACGTCTTCGCCCTCACGAGGATCGGGCTGGACTTCCCTGACGACCAGCTCGTCTGGCTTGCTCGGAATGGGATTAATCTCCGGGCGATAGACAAGTCGAGCAAGAAGACCACACGTTTCCGGATAGAGGCGAATGGGGCGGGGAGGAACCTCTACCTTCTCTCGCGTTGCGATGACCTGTCCCTCGACCAGCTTCCCGACACGAAGTTCGACGCCTCCCTTATCAGCCCGATAGCCCAGGAGATTTCTCCGGAACTTCTCAAGGCGATCGCCGATCACTCAGATTTCACCTTCCTCGACCCGCAGGGATTCGTGAGAACCTTTGACAGCAGCGGGCAAGTATCAACTACGAGTCTGAAGGAGACGGGGGTCTTAACGTCGGTGGATGCCCTGAAGATGGACAGGGACGAGGCCTACGCGATAACGGGCAAGACGGAGGCGAAGGAGGCTCTCACGAAGCTCTCGTCCATGGGTGTCAGAAGGGCTCTCGTCACCCAGGGGGGAGAGATGTGCTACATCCTCGAGGGGAAGAAGATCTACGGCGTCCACGTGCCCAAGGTGAAGATAGTCGACAGCACTGGGGCTGGAGACATCCTCGGCGGAACTCTCGTCGCTTCTTACCTTCGGTCTAGGGACTTTCTCTGGTCGGCATGCTTCGGGATAGCCGCCTCGTCCCTCTCCCTCAACATGATCGCCCTCTCGAAGATAGACCTGCCCATCAGCGTCGACGAACAGGCCAGACGCCTGTACTCACTCGCGGCACCGGTCGCCTCTGTGTGACCTTCTCGAGCGTCTCGAACTCCTTCTCCAGCTCTGCCTTAGAGGGACTCCCCCTCGTTTCGTACCTCGTCGCCTTCAGCGCGCCCGCGAGGTTGGCCCGCTTCGCAGCCTCAAGGATCGGGAAATCAAGCAGGAGATAGCTTGCGAAGACCCCCAGGAAGGCGTCGCCGCATCCGGTCGTGTTCACGACCTTCTTTCCCAGAGAGGTTACGTCGACTCCCTCTACCAGCGTCATCACCCCCTCCCCGGTGACGGCGCATCCCCGCTCCCCGAGCGTGGCCACGAGGGTCAGGTACGGGTGGGTTGTCGTGACAATGCGCATCAGCTCTGGTCCACGACGAGATAGTGGGTCTCCCGTAAGATCGGCTCGACGCTGGGCAGACCCTCCCGGGTTCTGACCGCAGGGCTGTAGACCACCGTCTTGCCTCTCCCCTTCGCCAGCTCGACTGCCCTCCTCCCCACCTCCGTCGGCGCATCCATCACCACGATCATCTGAGTGTCTTCAATTGCACGGAGGACCCTCGGCCTCTTCAGATGCCTCATTGTCATCCTCTCGTTCGCCCCGAAGTGCGTGTGAATCGTCTTCTTCCCTGCTCCGTCAACGACGATATAGGCCCGTCCAGACTGGCATCCCTTCAGCTTCACAACCCCCTCGGTTACCACTCCCTCTCTCCTCAGCTCGCCGAGTTGTTTCCTTGAGACATCATCGTTGCCGAGTGCTCCGACGAAGGCCACCCGCTGCTTGCCGAGTATCCTCGCTGCCGCGACCCCGACGTTTGCGCCCTTCCCTCCCGAGAACTCCTCGACGCGGTTCACAGGGACCTCCTCTCCCTGCTTCGCGAACCTGTCCTCGAAGATGCTTGTGTCCCAGTTGATTGCGCCCAAGACGGTCAGAAGGTGATCTGTCCCCAACTCAACCCAACCCGCTCGTGAAGGGGCTCCGGGAAACGGAGAAAAGCCTTTGGTGCTAGTACGACTTCGCGAAGTTCGCGATGACCCCGGCTTCCTTCCCGCAATAGATGCAGCGGGACTTAGTCTCTCTTTGGTCCATCGGGAGGTTGATTATCTTCGCCCCCGTCTCCTCCTTCACCTTCGCCTCGCAATCCGGAGAGAGACACCAGGGGGCGCGGACTATCCCTCCATTCTTGATCGAACTCTTGAGCTGGTCGTAGGTTTCCGCGGTGTGGGTGTGTTCTTTCAGGAAGGACAGCGCCCGATGGTAGAGCTCCTCCTGTATCTCCTTCAGCTCTCTCGTCACCTCTCTCGCCGCGTTCGCCATCTTCACCTGCCGCTTCTTCCCGTTGTCTCTCCTCGCCAGGACCACCTGCCTCTTCACCAGGTCCCTCGGCCCAATCTCGACCCGGAGGGGAACGCCCTTCAACTCCCACTCATTGAACTTCCTCCCCGGTGTAAGATGGTCTCTGTCGTCGAGCTTAACAGAGGTCGTCTTCTCGAGAAGGGCTCGGAGCTTCTCTGCCTGCTTCAGGACTCTCTCTCTCGACCCCTCGTCGAATATCGGCACGATCACGACCTGAAAGAGAGCCACTCGCGGAGGAACGATGAGTCCCTTGTCGTCACTGTGTGTCGCGAGCATGACACCGATTTCACGTGTCGAGATCGCCCACGTATTCTGCCACGCGAACTGCTTCTCTCCCTTCCTGTCGACGAACGTGATCTCGAAGGCCCTCGCGAAGTTCTGGCCGTCGGAGTGGAAGTCGGGCCCCTGGATGGCCTTCCCGTCGGGCATCAGGTGCTCTATGCTGTAGCTCGCAGTCGCCCCCGGGAATTTCTCCGCGTCTGTCTTCTTCCCTACGAGCCCCGGAAGTGCGAGGTACTCCTCCGTGATCGTCTTGTAGATCCTGAGTATCTCGTCCCTCTCCGCCATCGCCTCCGCCTCTGTCGCGAAGACGGTGTGCCCCTCGTTCCAGAGAAACTCCCGCGAGCGGAGGAGCGGGGTGGGGTGCCTGAACTCCCATCTGACCACGTTGTTCCACTGATTAAGCCTCAGCGGCAAATCCCTCCACGACCTAACCCATCTCGATATGACCTCGTACATCAGCGTCTCCGAGGTGGGCCTTATCGCCAGCCTCTCCTCGAGTTTCGAGTCGCCGGCGTGGGTGACCCAGGCGACTTCGGGGGAGAATCCCTGCACGTGCTCCTGCTCCTTCTTCAGCAGCCTTTCGGGGATGAAGATTGGGAAGTATGTGTTCTGGATTCCGATCTTCTTGAATTCCTTGTCTGTCTCCCGCTGGATTGCCTCCCAGATCGCGTACCCCGAGGGGCGGAAGACGATGCACCCGGAGACGGGGCTGTAGTCTGCGAGCTCAGACTTCAGGATCACCTGGGTGTACCACTCGTCGAAGTTCTCCGACTTTCTGACCGTGATCCCTTCTTGTCTGGCCTCGGCCACCTCTAGTTCACTCTTGCGGGCGCTTATGAACGTATTCGCGGAGGATCTCTCCAACCTGCCGGAAGATCACGATTCTGCCTCGCGTCAGGAGGAGCTCGACAGCGGCGAGGAAGAGGTAGGCTGCCGAAACCTCCAGGCGGAGAGGGGGGATGAAGAACTGCAGGAGGAAGAGCGCGATGAGCGAGAGGGCTTCTCTCGAGGAGAGCTGGAGGTCGAGAAGGCAGACCACCCCGTAGATCGACTGCGACGCGGTCAGGAAGAGTTCGCTGGCCTGAAGCTGGGTCAGTGCGATGCTCTGGAATCGGGCAAGCGCGACGTTGTATACGATCGGAATTGTTCCAACGAGCAGAGTCCACTGGTTGAGCTTCGACGAAATCAGGTTTCCCATCGCGAGGGAACCACGGTTCGACCTCGCGGCCCAGTAGAGGACAGTTACGGTTTCGGGGAACTCGGTGAGGAAGGGTGCGAGCCACTGAATCAAGAGGTACTGGCTGACCCCCAGGGCTCCCCCTATCTCAATCAGACCGCCAACGAAGGGCTGGGCCCCGAGGATGGTCACCAACCCGCCCAACGCGACGAGCGAGAGGGTCACGCCGTACCTCCGACTCCGTCGCATTCTCCCGACGGCGAGCGCGACCCCGCCCATCTCCTCGAGCCGCTCCTTCTCGAGCGGCGGGATTCTTGCCGCGAGATAGACGTACGAGGCGAAGACGAATATCAGGGCGGCGGCATCCAGTACGTCGAGCGTTCCCTTCGCGACTATCAAGAAGGAGTAGAGCGTCGATATTCCCAGGAAGAGAACTTCGAGCGCCTGCGCCTTTTCGAGCTGGAGATACCTCCCCGCTCTCGGGTTCTCACCCCTGGAGGCGAGGTAGGAGACGAAGAAGACGACTGGCCATCCCGCCCCGAGGAGGAGTCGGTTTGCGCCCGTCATGCTCGCGGTCGCGAAGTGTAGCTGAGTCGGGTCAGAGGCGCCGTTGTAAGCCAAAGCGGCATCAACAGAGTATTCCGGCAAGACTTGTAGTGTAGCTAGAACCGCGAGTGCGAGTACCTGAGAAACGACGAACTGCAGCGACTCGGTCCCCCAAGCCAGCTCGAAGCTCGCCGCCGCCATCCCGAGGCCCGCGACAACCACGACGACGAGAGCGGAATCCCTGCCGAGCCCGAAGACCACCGTCGCGACAAACGGCAGGAGCGTCAGTAGGGCCAGAGTAATCGAGACACGCTCGCGCCTCTTCAATCCCACCCCTCAGCCATCATGCGCGACCGTCCCAAGTCAGACATATAACGCTCGCAGATGGTCTCAACGCATTCATGGGCTCGGAGTATCTCCTAGGCGAAGTGGCGAAGGAGGTCAGAACCTGCGAGAAGTGCGACCTCTGCAGGAGCAGAAAGAAGGCTGTCCCCGGTGAAGGCTCCGGGAGGTCCGGAGTCATGCTTGTGGGGGAGGCACCCGGGGGGAAAGAAGACGAGTCTGGGAGACCTTTCGTCGGCGTAGCGGGGAAGAGGCTCGAAGAGCTCCTGAGGCTGGCGGGACTCTCGAGGGACGAGGTGTTCATCACCAACATCGTGAAGTGCAGGCCGCCGGGCAACAGACGCCCGAGAAGGGACGAGGCCGAGAGCTGCCACGAGTATCTTCGCCGAGAGATTGAGGCGCTGAACCCCTCGCTTGTCGTCCTCCTCGGCGTCACCGCCCTCAAGCGTTTCTTCCCGTCGAGCGAGATCTCCACGGCCCGCGGGATCGTGGTCGAGAGCGGAGGGAGGAGATACCTTCCCACTTACCATCCCGCCTCGATGATCTACAACAGGTCGCTCGAGTCGGCTGTCTCTGGGGATTTTCGTGAACTCAAGAAGCTATTGGGCCGGTGAGAACCCCGGCTTCTTCTTACCCTCCCAGCTCAGCATCGCGGCTGCCAGAATCGTCAAGAGGAGGGAGCCACCGAGGCCGAGGGGTGCGTTTCTCTTTCCCACCTCGTCAATCACGACGGGGACGGCGAGAAGGAGGATGATCGCGACGGTCTTCACTTGAGCTAGACTCCTGAGGTTGATGGGTGTCACGATGAGAAAGCTGAGGAGGACCAGCAGCGCCGGGAAAACAATCGTGTACCTCCCGGCGAAGAGGTCTGCTCCCGTTCCGCTCAGGTCGGCGGAGAAACCGTTCGCGTACCAGGCGGTGATTATAGCGAGCACGAAGCTCGCCGCCGCGAGCTTCTGTAGTCGCTTGCTGAGCAGGAGGACACGCTCGCTTCTCCGAGCCCTCTCCTCGCTCGAGACCTCCATGACCGTGCTGAGTATGATGGCGAGGATTCCCAGCAGGAAGACGCCTGGGTTCCTCGTCACCCCCAAGTAAACCTGCTCTGGGAGGTAGAACGAGAAGCCCTCCACGGCCCACAGGTAGAGCGCGTAGAGCGCGGCGGCGAAGAATGGAATCAGGAGAAGGAGGGACGAGACGTCCTCGTACATCTCCTTGCGGTTCATCGATTTGCTGCGGTCGGAGAATCTCTTAAAACTCTTTTCGCCTATGCTAGAGGGTCTTTCTCCCGAACGTAAGATAGGCCGTGTGCCCGACCATCGCGTTCGACGGCCTCGTCATCCCGCTCCTCGCCTCAAGGTGGCGCATGAGAATCTCGACAGTCTCGACCGCAACGAACCTCTCTTCTTTCATCTTCTCGACGAGCCTCTCCGCCTGATTCGTCGTAGGCGTAATCACGGCTATCACCCCAGAGGGCCGAAGGCTTCTGCGGAAGCTGGGAAGAGCCTCCCACGGGTCCCCTATGTCGAGGATTCCGGCGTCGGCCTCTTTCTCCTCGAACCCTGCCTTCGCGTCGCTCAGCCTGAGCGTGACAAACTCGAGAAGTCCAAGCCTCGCTAGGTTCTTCCTCGCGTTCTCCTGAAAATCCTCCCTCACCTCGTAGCTGAAGACGTGCCCGCTCGGCATCACCGAGTAGGCGAGTAGGGCGGTCGTGGCCCCGCTCCCGGTCCCCGACTCGAGGACCATAGACCCTGAGTGGATTCCGCACTTCACTATTATCATCCCGAGGTCCTTTGGGTAGATCACCTGAGTCCTCCTCGTGAGCTTCAGAATCATGTCTTCTATCGTCGGCCTGAGTATCACAAGCTCGTCGTTGAGAGAGGTCTTCGCGCTTATTCCGAAAGGCTCGCCGACGAGCGCCTTGCAGTCGAGGATTCCTAGATGCGTGTGGAGCCTGGGCGTCTCGCTAGGTCTGACTATCCACTTCCGTCTTCTGTCCCTGTAGACGAGGATGAAGGTGTTTTCCCCGATGACATCCACGTCTCGCCCTCCTCTCTTGCTCTATT
>VBPQ01000100.1 GCA_005877185.1 Nitrososphaerota archaeon | reverse complement strand
CCTAGAACGTATGCCCCTCGGCAATCAGGTGCCCGCTGAAGGCGATTGACCAGAGGAGGACAGGATAGACGATCATCCGCTCCATCCCACCTTCGCCAAGTCCGAGATACACCCCGCCTATGAACAGGATGGTTGCGACGAGTGAGAATATGCCGAGTAAGACCGAGAAGTAAGACAGGGGACTCCGCTCGACCTTGTAAGCGGCAATCGCGGCGAAGGAGATTGAAAGAAATGTGACCAGCGATACAATCCCGTGGATGACGCCGAACGTCTCCGGGAAGACGCCCACGCCGGCCATCGCCGCTCCAGCGACCAGGACACAAGCAACAATCGCATTTGCCCTGACTGCCCTTCGAAGATAGAAACCAGAGGCAAGGATGAGGAGCCCCGCGATTATTATCGAGAGGTTGAAGATGATTGAACTCGGTTGAACCGTGCGACACGCTCCATTAGAGCACGTAGCACCCAAATCACTAATCGCGTTGCCTGAAACACTGTACCCCGGGTAGAGAAATTCCGCCACGAGCATCGCGAGAGCGAATTGGACTACCCCGGCAAAGAGCGCCGCGCCAGCGATCTTCGCCTCCGTTCCGCTGGGATAGTTCAAACAAGGGAGGGGTTCAGAGGTATCGGGATAAAAGGCTGAGTGACCAGAATGCAGTCGGGGATTCTTCGGAGACGTCGCCATCCGCATTTTGGCGCGGGCGGGGGTGACGCTGGAAGAGATTAATAGCTGAGGGGAGAGCAAGAAAGGTCTGAAGCTCGATGGAAGGCCTGCTGGAGGAGGTAAAGGAGTTCGAGCCCCGAATCATCGAGCTCAGGCGTAGGGTCCACCAGCATCCCGAATTGGCATATCATGAGGTCGAGACGGGCAGGCTCGTCGCCAACGTGCTGAAGTCGCTTGGAGTCGAGGTTAGGACGGGAGTGGGCGGAACCGGAGTTCTCGGCGTGCTTAAGGGCACGAGTCCCGGGAGGGTCGTCGCGCTAAGGGCCGACATGGACGCACTCCCCGTTGAGGAGATGGTCAACCTGCCATTCAAGTCGAAGGTAAAGGGAGTGATGCACGCCTGCGGCCATGATTCCCATGTCTCGATGCTTCTCGGCGCCGCGATGCTGCTCTCGAAGCGCAGACGGGACCTTCGCGGGACGGTGAAGTTCCTCTTTCAGCCGGCTGAGGAGCACGGGGGGCGGGGTGGGGCGAAGCCGATGATCGAGGATGGTGTGATGGAGGATCCGAGGGTCGACTACGTCTTCGGACTGCACATAAGCAATCGGGTGAAGTCGGGGGCCTTCGGCCTCAGGGGTGGGGCCGCGATGGCCGCCCCGGACGCCTTCAAGATAACGGTGATCGGAAGGGGTGGGCACGGTTCCGCCCCGCACGAGACCGTCGACCCTATCTTCGTCGCGGCACAGGTAATCGTCGCGCTCCAGGGAATCTCGAGCAGGATGATAGACCCCGTCAAGCCCTTCGTCATCTCCGTCTGTAGCATCCATTCTGGGACGAAGAGCAACATCATCCCCGATGAAGCTGTTCTCGAGGGAACGATAAGGACTCTCGACGAAGCGACGAGGCGGAAGGCGGTGGCGAAAGTGAGGGAGGTCGCTGAGACCGTCGCCAGGGCTTTCGGGGCGAGCTGCGATATTGAATTCATCGAGGACCCCTATCCCATCACCTTCAATGACGTTAGGGTGACGAGGGAGGTCGCTGAGGTACTGCGAAAGATAGACGGCATGAAGGTAGTCGAGATGGACCCGATACTCGGTGGAGAGGACTTCTCGCGATTCCTCCAGAAGGCGCCAGGAACCTTCTACTATCTGGGAACCCGCAACAAGACCAAGGGGTGCGTCTACCCAAACCACAGCTCGAAGTTCAAGGTAGACGAGGACGTCCTGAAGTATGGCTCCGTCTCGCTCGCGTCACTAGCGCTCGAATTTGCTAGACGTTAGACCGAGTTGGTCTTTTTTGAGGACTACCAAGGTCGGAGAGAGAGTCTATCTCCTTGACACGGTGGCGCTCGGCCAGGCGGGCACAGTCAGCGTTTACGTAGTGAAGGGGCCGAAGGTGACCCTGATCGATTGCGGCTACGCGTCATCGTACGAGACGGTCCTCGAGGGACTTCGCGAGCTTGGGATATCCCCCTCGGAGGTCAGGTACGTGATACCGACTCACGTCCACCTCGACCATGCAGGCGGGACGGGGTATCTCCTGAAGAAGATGCCGAGGGCGCAGGTCTTCGCCCACGAGAAGGCGGTGAAACACCTGGTAGACCCGAGCAGGCTGATAGAAAGCGCGACAGAGGTTTTCGGGAAGTTCATCATGGAGGCTTACGGACTCCCGATACCCATCCCAAGCGGGCGGGTTACGGCGGTCGGCGATGAGACTAACCTCGAGCTGGGCGATGGCCTGAGCGCGACAGTGCTGTATGCGCCCGGACACGCTCCTCACCAGATCGCGCTGATGGTCGAGAGGGAGAAGATACTGTTCACGGCTGACTCGGTCGGGATAGTCTACCCGAACTTACGGTCGATGATACCCACGACGCCCCCACCGAGCTTCGAGCCCGAGAAGCTGCTCGGGACGGTGGGCCTGTTGGAGCAGATGGGGTCGAAGTCGCTCCTGGTGCCCCACTTCGGGGTCAGGAAGGACGTCCTGGAGGTCTTCGAGACGACCAAGAGGAAGACGATGGAATGGCTATCACTCGTTAAAGAGATGAGGGATGGGGGAACAGCGTTGGACCAGGCCGTGGAGAGGATGATAGTCTTGGCTGCGAAGGAGGGAGGGGTCCGTACCGACGAGTTTCCGGTCTACGCCAAGGTCTCTGTGAGAACGACTGTGATGGGGATGTACCAGTACCTCGCGAGGAGCGCCTGACTGACGATGATCGGCGATAAGACACGCCGAATCGTCGAGACCAAGCTCAGCGCTGTCGCGATGTGTCGAGGACACTGCAACGAGCAGGCGAGTTTGAGCCTTTCCGAGGCGGAGGGAGAGCTGGTCGGGACATACGCCTGCCCCTCGGGCTACGTCTCCCGCTTGGCGAATTATGGGGAGGTCGACGTCCGTTGGTTCAGGGACTTTGTTTCGCTGCTACTGAAGGGGGTCGGCGAAATCGAGGAGGAGGACATCAGGGTCGCGACGAGGTACGCATGGGACTTGGATGAGAGAGGTGCTGGGCAGGTCTTGAAGGAGGCGTACTGGACACAGAGCTACAGGCGCACCCAAAGCGATGACCCGAACAGGGATGCTCTCTTCTCCTGCACAAACTGCCATTCGTTTTACGTCCAGAGCATATCCGGGAAGGAGAGGCTCTGTCTTGACTGCAGGAGAGGCAAGAGGTAAACTAACCGAGCCGCGCCCTTAGAGACCTGAACATCTCGCTCTTCAAGAGGTTATCCACAGCCACGCGAGTGTACTCGACTCCCTCGGGGTACCCCGTCAGGACGTGCTTGACCTCGCCGTCCTCGAGCTCCACGAATACCTGGGGAATCAGGTAGTCAGGAGACCAGTCTCCGTGCTTCTTGACCAGTTCGTCCGCGGCTCGGACCTGCTCGGTGTCGATGTCGTAGAGCAGACAGGGAACGCCCAGCTCCTTGGCCGCGAGCCTCATCTTCTCGACGGTCGTCGGAACGCAGTGGGGACACCAGTTCGCGTAGACGACGTGAATCGCCTTTGCTCGCAACAGGGACCCTTTCCTTGGAAGCATCTCCAGAAATTTAAGATTGCCTGGAGGGAGAGAGCCCCGATTCATTCGGAATTCGCTGGGCCCACGCCGAGCGTACGAAGCAGGCGTTTGAAATCCTCGTCGTTGACCCATTCCACCTTCAGGTAGTCGACTATCTCTGGCTCCGTCATCCCGATGCGCCTCGCCTCATCCACCGCGACGGTGTATGCCTCGATCTCGGTCGGCCTGTCGACGTAGCTGTACTTCTTGTCAAAGAGGTCCTTCCCCTCCTTGAACTGCTTGACGTGGACGAGCTCGTGAATCAAGTCCAGGTAGAAGTCCCGTTCGGCTGCCGTCTGCAGGTAAGGAGAACTGATGATTATGTCGCCGGTGTCGTTGTCCACATGGAGATACCCCTTCTTGGTCGAGAAGAGTATCCTCACGCTCTTGAGGGTCTGTTTGGTTTTGGCCCCGAAGATGCGCTTGACCGCGGCGACCTTCTCGAACCCCTGGAAGAGTTCGGGGAAGAGGCAGGAGTCGCCTGAAGCTCTT
>VBPQ01000099.1 GCA_005877185.1 Nitrososphaerota archaeon | reverse complement strand
GGACGTCCTTCGAGTAGGCGAGCTCGAACCCTCTCTTGTAGTAGAATCTCTCGAGCGAGTCGGAGAGAAACGTCTGGAGAGTCAGGGTCTTCGTCCCATCCGCGTCTGTTATCTCCTTGGCCCGACGAAGCAGCGCGGTCGCCACTCCACGCTCGCGAAACTCGGGAACTGTTCCGACGCAGTAAACCCCTGATAGCCCCCGCCGACTGTAGACTGCGAGGGTGCCCGCCGGTTTCCTTCTCACGGAAGCCAGGACGAGTCTGGTCCGCCCCTCCCCGATAGCCCTCTTCACGCTCGCGACAACACTCTTCAGGAGGGAGAGCTCCCCGTAGAAGGCTCGTAGATACGTCTCACACCATTCATCCAGTTTCTCCGTTCCGACCACCCGGCAGGTGACGCCCGAGACCCGCTTCGGGGTCGCGCCGGCGAA
>VBPQ01000098.1 GCA_005877185.1 Nitrososphaerota archaeon | reverse complement strand
CTCCAGAGTGAAGAGGGATGAAGTTTCCAAAGGAAATGAGGACGTTTTGTCCGTGGTGGGACGCATCCGGAGACAAGGATTCGGTTGTGGAATGAGGTGTCCGTGTGGATGCCGACTGGGGGAAAACGCCGACATGTAGTTTGAAATTGTTCTAAGGACTTCGGATTGGTTTTTGAGGTGCTGTAAGCGTCTTCTTGTGGATACATTCGCCATGCTTTCCCCTTGAACTATTGCAGTTTGCGCAAAGCAGCTGGAACCCCTGAGGGAAGCCTTGTTTGACCAGCCACCTGTGCATCGTTTTGCCTCCCGCATTTATCCTGCCGAAGACAGCTCGACGATGTTCGTTGCCACTCCCATTGTCGATATGGTCTATCACCAAGAAGTCCTGTTCCGACTCACCGCAGCACACGCATTTGAAAGTGTTATTGGAGTAATGACCGAACACCGTTTTCCTAAGTCTCTCTCGCCAGATGTAGTAACAGTATTTCCTCAACGCACGATAATACTCGGGTTTGTTGGCAATCGCCCGCTTATCAATCAGCCTTCTCTGATCCGGGTGTCTCCTTTTCCATTCTTTGTTGTAAGCAGAGCGTATGATTGGGTAGCAATCACTACAGTATTTTTGCGGCCCACTTGTTGGTCGGTATGATTGTCCGCATCGCTGACAGGCGCGAGGATTCGGTGGAACGCCCTTGGTCATTATCCAAGCCTCAGTTGAATACGGCTTTCAACGTCTTAACCACCAATGTTCTGCTGTGCAACGCTTACCTCCATAAGTATAGTGTTGCGCGGTAAATAAATATTACCTTTATAAGATATGCCTAGTAAAGTAAGCCGATGAGCTACAGGGTTAAGTTCGAAGTTGAGGGCTACCAGTGCCTAAGGTGTGGCCACAAATGGGTCCCGCGAAATGCAAATGAGGAACCAACAATATGTCCCAAGTGTAAATCCCCTTATTGGAATAGACTGAGGAGATCTAACTCAACGACTCCTGAGAGGATTACGAAGACCAATCGCAGTAGAGTAACTGTGGGAGAGAATGGCGCATCAAAAGCGTGATGTGATCTCTTGGAAAGGTTACTCGACGCAAATGACATAACCAGCCATGCCTTTAAAGAGGTGAACGTGACGGCGAAATCGTCGATGGAAAGATGAAATTTCCAAAGGAGATGCGAACATTCTGTCCATCATGCAAGCGCCACACCCTGCACTCCGTCTCCCTCTACAAGAGAGGGAAGGAGCGAGCCTCCTCCTGGGGGGCGAGGCGACAGGCCAAAAGAAAGAGGGGTTACGGCGGCCAGAAGTTCCCCGAGCTCATAAGGACAGCAAAAACGACCAAAAAGGCCACCTTGCGTCTGAAGTGTAAGGAGTGCAACAAGGAAGTCATGAGAAAGGGGACGAGGCTCAGAAAGGCGGAGATAGTCGAGTGAAGAGGAGCAGAGAGCCCATACCGAGACCGAGAAGCAGCTTCCTCCAGGTAAAGTGCCCCGATTGCGGGGAGGAGCGAGTCGTCTTCTCATGCTCCACGAAAGACGTGGGCTGCAGAGCGTGCGGGAGGAAGCTCGTGGAGAGCATGGGTGGGAAGGCGAGAATCTTGGGCACCGTCGTGAAGAGGCTCGACTGAACGCAGCCGCAGAAACCTCTATTAGCGAACCGAATCGCCTGGATTCTGGATGATGACTTCAGAGCAGGGTAGCATGCCCGAACCGGGCGAAATAGTCGTCTGTACGGTGAGAGAGATCACTTCGCACGGCATCTACGTCAATCTCGACCAGTACGGCGGGATGAATGGCTTCCTGCACGTCTCGGAGATATCGACTGGTTGGGTGAGGAACATCGAGAGGGTCGCCAGGCCGCAGCAGAGGCTCGTCCTCAAGGTCATACGAGCCGACAGGACGAGGAAGGAGATAGACCTCTCCCTGAGACAGGTTACGAACGAGGAGAGGAGGGCGAAGGTCATTGAGTGGAAGAGAGCCGAGAGAGCCCAGACGATAATGAATGCCGTCAGGAAGAAGGTTAGTCTGGAGGAGAAGCAGCTGAACGAATGCGTCACAAAGATGGTTGAGCAGTTCGGGTCGCTCTACGCGGCGCTCGAGATGGCCGCGAAGAAGGGGGAGAAGGCGTTTGCCGGACTCGAGCTGCCGCAGGAGTTCTTGACTGTCGTGGTAGAGACCGCGACCGAGAAGATCGTGCCGCCGAAGTACGAGATCGGGGCGATAGTCGAGGTCTCCTCCAAGGCGCCCGACGGGGTTCAGCAGATCAAGAAGACGCTGCTCGCGGCCGCGTCGTCTTCACCCGGCTCCGCCGAAATCAAGATAACCTACGCCGGCGCACCGAGATACAGAATCAGGATAACGGCCGACGATTACAAGCAAGCCGAGAAGATAATGGCCTCGGTCCTCGATAAGGTCAAGGACGGCCTCGGGAAGCATGGGGCCTTCAACTTCAAGCGTGAAATCTCCAGGAAGTACGGGGGTGCCTCTTGAATTGAAGAGCCTCCTCTTGAAGTGCCTCAGCTGTGGCCGTTACACCCTCGCTTCAAAGTGTCCCAACTGCAAGGGGGATACCGTGACGGTTCATCCCGCAAGGTATTCGCCGGACGACAAGTACGCGAGGCATAAGAATCCTGGCGCCTACCAGGAACGAACCTAAACGACCTGGTAGATCAATACGGTGTAGAAGCTACCACAATAGCCGAGGCCGCTGCCCGTTGACTGACACGTTCCTGTCGTGGGGGCTGTCAGGCTCGGCGAGTAGTACGCGATTCTGAAGGGACCCGGGCCGTTCTCGGAGAAGTGGAAGTTGTAGGGGTAGTGAAAAGCCTGGATCGGGGGTGCTCCTGACCGGTTGTCGAGCTGGTACGTCTGTGTCAGCGTGCCGGCGCTGTTGATGTAGCCTTCGAACTGGAAGGGCAGCATCTGCCCGAATATGGTGTCCTGGAGAGTGAAGGGGGTGAGGTTGAAGTCGTCGGGTTGCGGGAAGAGGTACTTCGACTCGGTAAGGTTCCCTATCCTGATGAACCACTGCTTCTTACTCTCGTCTCCCCCGCCAGCGGTGAGACCAGCGCCGGCGGGGACCTGAAGTACGTAGAACGCCTGCCCGCTGACGCTGATCAGACTCCCCACCAGAAAGAGGAGGACGTACGCGGGGCGTCCGTGTGCCAGACCCTTGGCTGTGGTCGCCGCGACGGTCGCGTTCGACATGAACATGCGCCCTATCTGGGCTATGCGAGTCCCGTTCAGGGTGGCGTTGTCCGCGACCGTCGTCCTGTTTCCCATCACGTTGTCCCAGTATCCGTAGTCCCACCAGGAGATGATGACTGCGTTCTTGGGCGTGTTGTCCCTCATCCACTGGAGCGCCTGGACCCAGTCGCCTAACTGGGACCTCGAGAAGACCGTCCCCCCGTTCGAGAGGCTCACGCCGGAGTCGGCGGGGCTCTGGTCGCAGACGTAGGCGTTCGCCGAAGTGCACTGGGCGGGGTTGGGTATCCAGTAGATACTGGCGGGGAAGGCTATCAGCGCTACGAGTGCTATCGAGTATACCACGCGCATCTCGCTCTTCGTGGCGGAGACGGGTTTCTTCTTCACGAGAGGAACGGCGCCTGGTTTGACGACGGCGAAGGCCAGTTCAGCGAACCCGATCCCGGCGAGGAGGGCGAGGGCGATGGAGGAGTATACCAAGAGGCGTGAGAAGGCCGCCGAGACGTAGAGGCCTGTCAGACCGATCACGAGGGCGTAGATCATGGGAATGCTGTCCTTCCTTCTGAGGGCGACGATCGCCCCAAAGACGCCGAAGAAGAGAATTATGAGGTAAGAAGAGAAGTAGTCGCTCCCGGCCGGGACGAAGTGTTCCGCCACCGACTCCACGAGCGGGTTGCCAGTTCTGTACCAGGGGAATACCGCCGCGAGGTACCTCGCGCTGAGGCCGCCGACGAAGCCGAAGCTGAGGACGGTCAGGCCGGCCAGGACGAAGCCGAAGAGGATCTTGACGAGCGTCTGTAAGTACTCGCTCGGCTTCACCCACGACTTCGACCACTGAGCTACAAGGACGAAGAGCGTCCCACCGATCAAGGCGAGCCCCGCGGGGTTGGTGACAATCCCCACACCGGGTCTCGGGAAGATAGCGCTCCCGAAGAGGGCGGAGACCGTGAAGATCAGGATCGTCGGTGCGAGGTAAGAGAGGTCCACCCCCAGGAAGGGAAGAATCAAGAAGACTAGCCCGAAGGCCACGCTGAAGTAGAGGGCGCCTCCCCAGCTCGTGTTCGCGTATCCCACCAAGAAGCCGGCGAGGATGGCCCTGAGCGTCCGGCTTCCGGGTCTCATTTCTTTGTCGAACAGCGTGAGAAAGATGTAACTCGCCGAGGCGAAGAGGAGGATTGCCAGCGGCTCGGATTTGAACCACCCGAGGTTCCCTCTCTCGATCAGGGGGGGTGAGACCGCGATGATGATAGAGGCAAAGAGCCCCGCCGCCTCGCCTGCGATTCGTCTGACCAGGAAGAAGAAGATGATCGCGGTGAAGGCTCCCAAGAAGACTGGGAGCAAGACCAGGAAGTCGTAGAGCGTCATCTGAAGCCCGAAGACGTTCCTGAACAAGATGTAGAGCAGCGCACCCGCGAAGTGCAGCCCATCCTGAGAGGTCTGGGCGACCTGCCTCCCTTCGGGGAACCACGTCGTCGTGTCTGTCCAGGAGAAGTAGTTCAGGAGACCCGGGAAGCCGCCCCCTCCGGACTTCCAGCTGTTGTCGAACGAGGTGACGATGAAGTTGGCCGCCTTGTAGTCGTAGTACGGGTCGAACTCGTTGAGGAAGAAACCGTACTTGGCGGGGAAGGCTCTCATGATGATTGCGACCGAAAAGACGCAGACTAGGACGAGCGCGATCATAATCCCCCGTCTGGGTACGGTGGGGCGCTTCACCAGCTTCCTCACTAGGTTGAGGGGAGAAACCAATTTTCTCGCTCGCTTGCTTGCTTGCGACGCCGATTCATCAGGGTGTATTAAGTATGCTGAGAGACTGTTTCTGTTAACTCTTCGGCTCTTCGGCCCGTGGTGATTAAATAGATCTCTGACATGAAATGATGTGCGAACTGTCAAGGCAATCCAGTTCATATACGTGGCTTCGGACGAACTAGACTCCCTCTTCGAGGACTTCCGCCTTATGTGCAACGATGCGATTAGAATCGCCCTCAAAGAGAAGCCGAGGAGCAGGTTCACTCTCATCGAGATGGCCTATCCCCACCTGAAGGAGTACGGTCTTCACACCCACTACATCCTGTCGGCCTGCGAGGTAGCATACTCC
>VBPQ01000097.1:5539-6878 GCA_005877185.1 Nitrososphaerota archaeon | reverse complement strand
GATTTCGATAAGGGTTACGCGGAGACCCTGGTGAAGTATGGTAAGCTGACGAAGACCGCTAAACCCCAAGCGTGAAGAGAAGTATCCAGACGAAGATGAAGAGCAAGACGTAACCGCCAATCCCTGTGCTGTAGACCTTCGATACCTTCTCTGGCTCGACGTTCCTGAACCAAGTATAGCGCGCCAGATAGTACGATGCGAGGTATACGAGGACACCGACGAGAAGCCCGTCCGTGTAGTCGCTTCCCAGGACCCGGAAGACGCCCTCCGCTGCGAACGCCGCCAAGACTCCGAGAGAGATTCGCGTCCAGTACAGCTTGTTAAGCGGGGGTATGGGGTGCTCTTTTCACCAAGGAATTTGGTGTCAGGCTTGGATGCTCCCACGTTTATAACGTTTGTTTGATGGACGAGACGCGGACTCGGGTTTTCCGTTCGGCTAAAGTGAGAACTCCTTCGCAGTGGTGCCCTCGGTACAGCGGGGCCTACAGGATTGGAGGAGGCACGGAACTGGACCATAACGGAGAGTCCGTGGCGACGGAAAAGGTGTTAAAGACTGTCCCCGGGATTCTCGCTCGGTAGATGACGACGACGCCATTTCGTGAGTTCCTGATGCCTCCGTACGCCTACGCGGCGATTTACGTCGTCTTCATCATCAGTGGCTCTGTGATGCTCTACGGACTCTATAGACACTTGAAGAGCTATCGAATCGGGCTTCTCGAGTTCTTCGGACTCGTCTCGGATGACTTCGGCGCGAAAGCTCGCCGGTTCTTCAAGTTTGGACTGGGGCAGGGAAGGGTCCTCGCGGAGCCTTCCCGGCTTTCTGATGCTCCTCGCCTACACAACCCTAATCTTTTTCCAGACCGATATCATCTTCCTCTTCACCTCCGCGAACTACCTCCAGGGAAACTTCTACCTCCTGCTGGAATTCCTCGGCGACACCTTCGGGATTGCATACGTCGTCGGGTTGGCAATCGCTGTCTACAGGAGGTATGTCAAGCGTCTCGCGAAGCTAGAGACGGGATGGAAAGACACACTGGTGCTCGTGATGCTTCTGTGGATAGGTCTGTCGGGATTCGTCGTCGAGGCATTAAGGTTCGTCTTCGTCCCCTCTCAATGGGCAACCTTCTCTCCAGTGGGCGACGCGATCTCACTCGTGTTATCCTCCACCGCGCTGAAGCTCGACCCCCTTGCCTTCTACCAGGCATTCTGGTGGGCCCACATGCTCTCTGTCTTCGCCCTCCTGGCTGTCACACCGTACACCAACCTGGTCCACGTCTTCACCTCCGGGTTCAACGTCGCGCTCGCCCCAGTCAAGCCGATGGGGAAGCTGAACACGCCT
>VBPQ01000097.1:0-5490 GCA_005877185.1 Nitrososphaerota archaeon | reverse complement strand
GCCCTCGACGCATGCACGAACTGCGGGAGGTGTCAGGAGGTCTGCCCGGCTTACGCATCGGGGCGGGACCTCTCCCCGAGGGTCGTCGTCCAGGACTTGGGAAGAGACATGAGAGGCGATGGAGCCGACGTCTTCACGAAGGGCGTGATTCGGGAGACGGAGCTGTGGGCCTGCACGATGTGCAACGCGTGCGTATCCGTCTGCCCCGTCTTCATAGACCAGGTCGACTACATCGTCGACTACAGGCGGACACTCGTCAGCGAGAACAGGCTTGACGGGAAGAAGACGCTCTTCTTGGAGAACGTAGCAAAGAGCAACAATCCGTTCGGGCTACCTCAGCGAGAGAGGCAGAGCTGGCTGGTTGAGATGGGTGTTCCGACAGTCAGGGAGAATCCGGGCGCGGAGTACCTCTACTGGGTCGGATGCCAGTCGAGCTACGACCCGAGAGGCAGAAACGTTGCGCGAGCGATGGTGAAGATTCTGAAGGCGGCGCGAGTCAACTTCGCGATTCTGGGCAACGATGAATCATGCACGGGAGAGCCGGTAAGGAGAATGGGGGAGGAGGGAAGATTCCAGGAGCTCGCCCTCAAGAACATCGAAGCCATAAGGCGGGCGGGGGTGAAGAAGGTCATCGTCCATTGCGCTCACTGCTTCAACACCTTCCTCAACGAGTATCCGGAGTTTGGCGCTGAATTTCAGGTGATTCATCACACCCAGCTCATCAGCGAGCTGATGCGGAGCGGGAGGCTGAGGGTCGGAGAGTTCGACAAGAGAGTGACGTACCACGACCCCTGCAACCTCGGGCGGATGAACGGTGTCCTCGACGCACCGAGAGATGTCCTCAGGTCGGCCGCAGGTCTCGAGCTTCTGGAGATGAAGAGAAGCGGATTGAACAGCTTCTGCTGCGGCGGCGGAGGCGCGAACGTATGGTATCAAGTTCCTGAAAGAAAGAAGATCGGAGTGATCAGGATGGAGGAAGCTAAAGAAACTGGAGCCAACGTTCTCGCGGTTGCCTGCCCCTTCTGCATCACGATGTTCGAAGACGCAGCGAAGACCACGGGAGACACCCAGCTTCTCGTAAAGGACATCGCTGAGCTTGTCTCGGAGACGCTCACGGAGTAGGGCGACCTGGATGAAGAGCAACCTGAGGAAGAAGTTGGTGCAGGGTGTCTCGTACGGTGCGTGGGTAACGATAGGGAACCCGGATGTGAGCGACATCCTCCAGGGGCTGCCCTTCGACTGGCTCGTCTTCGATACGGAACACTCCCCCATCGGCGCGGAGACGGTTAGCCACATGATCCAGGTACTAGACGAGGAGAAGGTCTCCCCGCTCGTCAGGGTCGGAGCTAATGACCAGTATCTCATCAAGATGGCTCTCGACATGGGGGCGCATGGGGTCGTCGTCCCACTCGTCAATACACGGGAAGATGCCGAAGTGGCTGTGAGCTACTGCAAGTACCCGCCCGTCGGGGTCAGGGGGGTCGCGCCGAGGAAGGCCGCGGACTATGGGCTCAGCACTGCGGAGTATCTAAGAAAAGCCAACGAAGAAACTCTACTCCTCGTCCAGGTCGAAACCAAGAAAGCGCTCGAGAACCTCGACGCCATACTCGGTGTCAAGGGTGTTGACGTCGCGTTCGTAGGGCCAACGGACCTGACGATGTCGCTCGGATTTCTGGATGACCGCTCGAACCCGAGGATCCTCGAGGAGATGCGGAGTGTCGTAAAGAAGTGTCAGGAGTACGGCAAGATACCCGGTACCATGGCCCTTACGGCGGAAGAAGCGAAGCGCGACGCATCGATGGGATTCAGGTTCATCTCTCTCGCCTCGGATGTTCGTCACCTGATGGAGGGGGCGAGAGGCTTTCTGAAGTCTGTGGGGAGACTCTAGGCCGCCTCCTCTCGCTCTCCCTTCACACCAGTTCCTCGCGCGAGGTCCAGCTTGCTCAGGGAGCGAACGAATATCGTAATCAGCCCGATGCTCATGATGAGTAACCCGGAGACTAAAATCGCAAACGAGACACCGAAGGCGAGCGTCACGGCGAATCCAAACAGAAGACTGAATGGGATTAGCATGTAGGCGAGGAAGAAGCGAACGCCGAAGACGCGCCCCATAAGCTCGCGAGGCACTATCTCCTGATAGAGGGTGACGATGACGATGTCTGAGAAGGGTATCGCGAAACCGACGACGAGTATCGCGAGGAGAGAGGAGAGGAGGTCCCTCGTGAATGAGAAGAAGACGAGACCGATGCCAGTCGAGAGTAGGGACAAGACGATGACCAGCCTCCTCCTCTGGATTCCCTTACGACGGCCAATCAGGACGGAGCCGAGCAGGATCCCCAACGCGCTCGTCAGCCCGAGAAGCCCCCACCCGGCGCTTCCCGCCAGGAGGACGTCCCTCGCGAAGACGAGGGTGTAAAGGTTCCAGAAGGCCGCAAGCCCGAAGTTGATAACGGAGACGATTATTGCGAGCCAGACGAGCTCACGTTTCTGGCGGAAGAACCCAAGCCCCTCCTTGAACTCGGGGTACCACCCTCTCCGGCGGGGAGAGTTCGCGAGCCAGTTCGAGCCCCGGATGAGGAGGAGCGCCACTACGAGGACGAAGAAGCTGATGCTGTCAACCAGGAGAGGAATCCCTGTCCCGAAGAGATAGATCGCGAAACCGGCGAGGGCGGGCCCGAGGATGTTATCCACCTGGAAAGTCGCTGTGAAGGCGGAGTTGGCCAGCAGAAGAGAGGGCTTCTCAACGATGAGGGGGAGGAGCGCTTCATTCGCAAGCTCGAAGAGTGCGCCGAAGAGGCCGACGAGGAAGGAGACTGTGTAAATGAGCGGCAGCGGGGGAATCTCAACCAGGTTTATGAAACCAATCCCCGCGAAGAGCACCCCCCTTATCGTCTCTGTTGCTATCATTATGTTTCGCCGATTCCACCTGTCGACGAAGACGCCGGCGTAGAGCCTGATGAGAGAGCGAGGTACATAGAACAGGATGAGGTTGAGGCTGAGCGCGGCGAGGCCGTTGGAGACGGCAACCCATGAGAGGGCGAGCTCTCCGAAGAAGTCGCCCAGCTCAGAAGCGCCCCTTCCACCCAGGAGCAGAAGGAAGTCGCGGTTTGCGAAGAGCGTCCTTCTTGGGTTCAGCGGGGGTGGGTCGCCTGCGAAATTAGATAAGGATGACACCGGTTCTTCGTGTCAAAACCTACACCAGCCTAACTCTTCAGTATCTCCAGTATGGCTGGCACGACCTGGTACAGGTCTCCCACGATTCCGTAGTCAGCGACCTGGAAGATGGGAGCGTCCTTGTCGGTGTTGACAGCGGCAATCACCTTCGACTCCTTTATCCCCGCAATGTGTTGAAGCTGCCCCGATATCCCGAGGGCAAGGTAGAGGGATGGTCTCACAGTGACGCCGGTGAGGCCGATGTGAAGCTCCTCGGGGAGCCAGCCGTAGTCGGATGACAGAGGTCTCGAACAACCGAGGGCACCCCCTAGCGCCCTCGCCAGGTCCTCCGCGAGGCTAAGGTCCTCCTTCGTCCTGAATCCCCTCCCGGCGGAGACGATCACCGACGCGCTGCGAAGGTCCGTGGTCGCCGCCCGCTTCTCAAGGGTCTCCACGAGCCGGACACCTCCCTGAAGGCTCCCGACCTCTTCGACCTCCAATCCTGTCCTCCCCTCTGACATCTTGGGATAGGTCCCGACCTTCACGCTCGCGACGCACGGGAGGTCTGCCTTCACCTGAGCGACAACCTTCCCAGCGAAGACGTCTCTCTCCCCGAGGATTGACGAGCCCTGAACCTTCAGACGATAGACATCGCTCAGGCATCCCAGCCTCAGCTTAGCGGCCAACCTGGCCGCAACGATTCTTCCCGTCCGTGTCGCCCCGACGAGAATCGCCGATGGTCGCTTCTTCGCCGCTGCTCGGGCCAGGGCTTCGACCGTCAGGTCTGGGTCTTCCACTACTTCCGCGCCACCGTCGACTAGGAGGTCCTTCCCGGCTCCCTGGCTCGCCCTCGACCGCTCGGTCACGACGTATAGTTGCTCTCCTGAGAGGGACTCCGCGACCTCCCTCGCAGCGGTAGCAACCTCCCTCGCGACTGAGTTCGCCTCTGAGTAGCCCCAGACAGCTCCAGTCAGCGCTTCAGCACCCCCTCCGATCTCAGGGCCTCGACGAGCTTCCTTGAGGTCGCCTCCGCACTCCCCTCGAAGATCACTCGCTTCCTGCTCATCGCGTGAGCCGTCATCCCAACCGTCGTCACCAATCTGGGGGGGCCTCTTCCATCAACCAGCAGCTCTGACCTGAGCTCCTCGATCGGCTTCTTCGAGGCTTGCATGATCTGGAGAAGGGTCGGGTAGCGCGGCTCGTTGATCTCGCTCACGACCGAGACGAGGGCGGGCAGCTCCGCTTCAAGGACTCGTACCTTCTCCTCAAGGGTCTGTTCGCAGCGAATCACCCTCCCCTCGATCTCGACCTTCCTCACGTAGCCCAGAAAGGGAAGTGCGAGCCACTCCGACAGCATCGGGGGGACCTGCCCCGCGTAGATATCGGAGGAACCCTCCGCGCAGAGGACGAGGTCGAACGGCCCGGCCCTCTCTATCGCTCTCGCGAGGAGGTAGGCGGTGGTCAGGCTGTCGTGAGGGTCAGGCTCGGCGGCGATGATGACGAGGCAGCCTCTGTCGCCCCCCATCGCGAGTGCTTCCTTCACCGTCTTCTTTGCGTCGCTCCTCCCGACCGTGAAGACAGTGACGCTCCCACTCGATGCTTCTTTCAGCCTGATCGACTCCTCGACCGCGTTCTTGTCGAAGGTGCTCATCTTCGAGGGTGCACCCGAAAGGTCAGGCCTGCCTGAGGAGTCCACCCTTAGTTCGACTTCGTCGACGGCTTGCTTTACGCAGACGGCTATCTTCAGAGCGACTTCGCCAACTCGCGGCTAGCGATCAGCATCCGGAGAACTTCGGAGGTGCCCTCCCCGATCGTGAGAAGCCTGGCGTCCCTCCAGTGGCGGTGGACATCGTCAGAGGTGTAGCCGGCGCCCCCAAAGATCTGAATCGCTAGGTCACACACCTTCACCGATGTCTCTGTCGAGAAGACCTTGGCCTGAGACGCTTCAGAGGAGAATTCGAGCCCCGCCTCCTTCAGGCGAGAGGCGTAGAGGCAGAGGAGGCGGGCCGCGTTGATTCCTGTGACCATATCGGCGATCTTCTCTCTGGTGAGCTGAAAATCGGAGATGGGTCCACCGAAGGCCGTTCTCTCCTTGCTGTAACCGACCGCCTTCTCGTAGGCGACCTGGGCGACCCCGACACAGAGGGCCCCCATGACTATCCTGCTGGAGTTCAGCATGGTCTTTACCTGCTCGAATCCCTCCCCCTCCCTCCCCACACGGTTCTCCGCTGGAATCCTGCAATCTGTGAGCCTCACCTCTGAGGTCCTGGAGCCGCGCATTCCCAGCTTGGGCAGGTCCTCCCCAAACTCGAGACCCGGAGCCGACTTCTCGACGAT
>VBPQ01000096.1 GCA_005877185.1 Nitrososphaerota archaeon | reverse complement strand
CTACGACGGGAAAAACCTCTTGACGGGCGACACCCTGTTCATCGGAGGTTGGGGTAGAACGGACCTACCGGGTGGTTCTGCAGAGAAGTTGTTCGCGAGTCTTCACGGCTCGATTATGAAGCTTCCCCACAGGACAGTCATCTACCCCGGCCACGACTATGGAGCGGTGACTCACCGCACCTTGGGGGAGGAGGCCAGAAAAAACAAAGGACTCCTAGCGAGCGACCTCAAGAGCTTCCTGAGGCTATCCGCCTAGAATGGAGCAGTCTGGTCAGCAGTGAGAACGCCACGTTTCCGCCGCTTACGAGGAGAACCACCTTCTCGCCATCGCGTAACTTCAAGGAGTTCTTTACAGCCGCGAGAGGCGCCGCCCCTGAAGGCTCGACGAGTACCCTAGCCGCAAGCATCAGGTCAACCATCGCGTCTTTGATTTCAGAGTCTGAAACGAGGGCGATGCTGTCGACGTACTTCGAGACGATATCGAAGGTTAGCCTCCCGGGAGTCGCCTGCATCCCGTCGGCAATCGTGGGACGCCTCTTCACCCCGAGTCTCTTCCCGAGCCTGACTGACTCGTACATCGAGGGGGAGGCGGTGGTCTGGACGCCGTGGACCGAGGCGCCATCGAGGAGACTCTTGAGGGCGATCGAGATACCCGAGATCAAGCCGCCTCCGCCTATCGAGACGACGGCGGAGCCGAGGTCGGGAGCCTGTTGAGCGATCTCAAGGCCACAGGTCCCTTGCCCAGCGACCACCTCCCTGTCGTCGAATGCATGGACGAAGGTCAGATGCCTCCTCGAAGCGATGCTTCTCGCGCTCAGGTAGGTATCGTCGTAAGAGGCGCCGATTCGAATTATCTTCGCGCCCTGCTCCTCGATGGCCGCGACCTTCTGAGGGTTTGCCTCCGTCGGGACACACACAGTCGCGTCGATCCCGAAGACCCTCGAGGCGTAGGCGACCGCCAGCCCGTGATTTCCCGAGGAGGCCGTAATCACCCCTCGTCGAACTGAACTGTCGGGGAGAGAGAGAATCTTGTTGAGGGCCCCCCTGATCTTGAAGACCCGGATCGGCTGGAAGACCTCCAGCTTGAGGTAAACTTCTCTCTGGGTTAATTGCGAAAGCCTCGGGGAGAACTCCAGGGGTGTGGGGGGGATGTACTTCCTGATTCTGCTCTCAGCAGCCTCAATATCCTTCAGTGTGACTTCTTGCTTCAGGTCTCCTCACTCCCGACAAGCGGAACAAAGACGCACGGACAGACAGGTCGACTCGACAAGTCGCCTGCACGACCCTTCACGACGCTCGTAAGAATCTGAGCCGGAGAGTCTCCCAGAGGCACGAGCAGGACTCCCCCTCGGCGGAGCTGTCGAACGGGAAGCTCCGGAAGCCGCGATGCCGCTGCTGTGAATACTACCCGGTCGTAGATCTCCTCCGCTTCCAGTGGAGGCCAGCCCTTCGAGCCATCGCCCTGATGTATCTCAACTGTCTTCTCGAATCCCGCGCGCCTGATGTTTCTCGTCGCGAAGTCAACCAACTCCTCGATTAATTCGACGCTGACCACCCTTCCTCGAGCTCCCACGATACTAGCGATGCATGCTGCGTTCCAGCCGCTCCCGCTACCTATCTCCAGTACCTTCATGCCCGCTCGAAGTTCGAGTTCCTCCAGCATCATCACGACCATGTGAGGTGCGGATATTGTCTGGCCTGTCCTTCCGAGGGGGAGGGGCCAGTCCACATACGCCTCGTCCCGGTAGCCGTCCCAGACGAAGAGCTCGCGTGGTGATGAAAGAAGCGCTTCCCGGACGGCGCCCGTGCGAAGGACTCCCTCCCCCTCCAGCCTGCTGAGAAGCGAGGCGTTGGTGGGTATCTCTCTGGTCAACCCAGCCACTTCTCCAGCGATTCAGACTTGGCGGACTCGACCTCCCCCAGCCTCTTCATCGCCGCGTCGACCCTCTCGAGGGAGAAGGAGTGCTCGTCGACGAGGAAGGAGATTACCTTCTCCCTGTTTACCCTCCCCCACTGCGGCTTGACTCCCCTCTGGGCGGGCGGCTCAAGGAAGATCTTCCTTATCGAGTCGTAATCGATTGCGGATATGGCTTCCTTCAGCTCGGCTATCTCCTCGAGACGCTTGTATTGCCTGATGAACTTCAGTGCTCTGACCGGACCGACCCCCGGGAATCCGTCGGGGTTGAAATCCGTCCCGAGGAGGATGGCGAGGTCCACTAGCTGGTCACGAGTCAGCCCGAGCTCACGAAGAACGTTCGAGAGGACTATCCGCTCGGGTTGGACGTTGATGAAGATTCCCTTGCTCGGGAGCTTTCGCCTTCCGGAGATGGTGATGTTCCTGATCAGGACCGGCGCTCCGAAGATAAGAGAATCATGGTCTTGAGACGCTACGCCGTTCACGGTGCCTTCCGCCGCCATCACTGCGGCCTGCGCCTCACCCTCCGAGGGCGCGTCTACCCAGGGGAGACCCATCGCATCGAGAAGTATCTTGGCCTCGGCGACCATATCGCGCCGAAGGGTGGTCGAAGCCTCGGCGAACTTCCTGGCCGCGGGGATATCCCCAGCCTGAATGGCCCTGACGTACTGTACCTGCGCCTCCCTCCGCTGATTCGACCTCCTCTCAATCTCAGTCGCCTTGAGCTCTGGTGGCTTGCCGTCGAAGACGTAGACCAGCTTCATTCCGAGCTCGAGTAGATTCAGGCTCCTGTAAAAGAGGCCGCTGAGGTGAGAGGTAACCCTCCCCCTCGAATCCTTCAGGTGCTCCCCGCTCGCTCCCCTGATTATCGCCAGGAATTGGTAGAGGGTGTTGTATGCGTCGACTGCGAGCTTCCAGCCAGAGAGCTGCTCCAGTTCCACCTTTTCTCTCGGAATAATCTCTCCCAGGTCGACGCCCATGCCGTAACTTGAGGTCGACCCGAAGGCGGTTTATACGTTAACTGGCCCGGCTCTTCAGGGGATCCTCGGGCGGCTTCTCGACGACCTCGATTCTTCGCTTCTCTTTCGCAATCCAGCGTATGCTCACCAGACCGAGAATTTCGAGATGCAGGAGGACCTTGTTCAACTCGTTTACGGAACACTTGTTCCCGTTCTTGTTTAGAGCCGCGAGTAGCTCTTCGTCGCTGGCGCTCTTCTCTTCCTTTAACCATTCGTATGCAGTGAATTTCAGAGGTGCCCGCATGCTTGCTTCACGTTCCGAGAATAGACAGGAGTGACAAGATGTCTCTCGAGTGGTATAAAAGCTCTGCTCACGCTCTTTCCTGACCACCTGCAGGTAATCCGAGTCGATGCCTCGAAGATGACTCGGAGGGATATCCCGAAGAGTTATCAGAATCGCAATGTATATCTTCAAGATTAGGAGAGCACAGGTCAAATGTCTCAAGAAAGTATCACGCTACCTCTCTGCACTTCTTGCAACAGGCCTGTAACCCCCGGAGAGAAAGCGGTGAAGTTCTCCTGTCCCAACTGTCACGAGGTTCTCATCTGGCGGTGCCAGAAGTGCAGAAAATTCACCCGCAGGTACAAGTGCACCAACTGTGGTTTCGAGGGCCCCTAGTGACCCAGATGGGCTCGTACGTCATCAGAGTCAAGGTCCTCCCGTCTGACGCCAACGTCGACATCGAGAAGGTCGTTGACTCGGTCAAGAAGAACCTAGGCTCCGAAGCCCAGCTGAGGGGCAAGAGCGTCGAGCCGATCGCCTTCGGTATCTCTGCGGCAGTACTCGACATCGTCGCTCCCGAAAAAGAAGGGAGCATCGACACCGTGGAGAGGCTCGTCTCTTCGGCGCCTCTCGTAGGACAGTATGAGATGATGGGCGTCAGCAGAATGTCGAGCAGACTACCTCCGCGATAGCTCGGATGGGAAGGGCATGCGGGTGTGCTCATGCGGGCTCTATTCAGAGCCTCCGCCAGCATTCCTATCTTTCATCTCAAACTGCCCTGGTAATTCGACGTCCTTCACGACGTACTTCACCTTCGACTCATCGACCAGCCTCTTGATCTTCCTCTCGGGCGTCTGGAGCTGCGACCCCCTCTTCTTGAATTCTACGAAATGAAGTTCGTCCTCCTTCACCCCGAGTAGGTCGAGGGATGCCTGCTTCGAGGTCGTCGAGAGGAGAATGACCTGCTCGTACTCTTCGAGAGAGGCAAATGTGCCGAGAAGCTGGTACATGTCGCCCCGGACCTGCCTTCCTCCCATCTCGTAAGCCTTGGTCTGCCTTTCCTGCCACTTGCGGCGGTAAAGGAGGGCGAGGTAGAACGCGAGGCCAGATACAAGGATAAGGAGAAGCACGAGCGTTGCAAGGACTACCTCGAGTGCGGTCATCGCAGAGGACCGCCGCCTCCGAGCTTATGGGTTTGTGGGTTCAAGACAACCATGGGAGGTTCCTCATTTCGCACCCCTGACCGCTAATCAGTTTGATTGCGGTTGCTCCATAATGGTCGTAGCCCAGGCAAAGTCGGGGTTCGAAGAGGGGATGTATAAGGAGAGGGCCTCGGCCAGATTCATCGGTGAAGGATGACTACATGACTCTTAACAGAGAAGGGAGATGACAATCCTGTAGCAACCTTGGCCTCAAGAGTGTCATCCGAGGGCTCTAGGCTTGCTATTTTGTCGGCGGACACCAGACAGAAGTTGCCTTACCTCGGCCGACGCAACGAGCCTTGCCAGTGTGAAAAGCCCCACGACCCCTAGGGCAGACAGAAAGGCGGTGGCGTGAAAATCGAAGTCTAACTTACCAAGGCTCGCGAGGAGCTTCGGAGAGGATAGGGTCGAAACGAGGAGGTCGACCTCCCTGTTAGACAGCCTCTCGAATACGCCCCTCAGCCTCGTCATCGCTTTCATCTCTTTCTCGAAGGTCTCCCTCCACTCCGTCTCGTACCCCTCCAGCCGTGACGGGTCGCGGGAGTGGACCGACTCGGCAACCCACTTCGCCGCGATCACGCCGCCCCCAATCGAGGTCGCTATCCCCCCGGCGGTCGTGGGCTTGACCTGCCCCGCCGACTCGCCGACCCACACCTTCCTTCCTGAAACGAACCTCTCCGCAGGACCACCCACGTAAATGGGTGCGGCGACCCTTCTGATGACCCTGTACGGTCTTGACTCCAGCAGGGCGTCTAGGGCCCTGAACGGGTTGATCCCACGCCCGGCGGCCCCGACTTTCGCCCTCCTCACCCCGTAGGGGATGATCCAAGCGAAGAATCCGGGGTACCTCGCCTGATCGATGAAGACCTCCACCCTGCCTTCCTCGACCCACTCGGCTTCGACTTCGTACTTTGCCGCCGGGATGATCCCGCTTACTGGGGCGGAGGCCGGCCCTGTGGCGTCAATCAGGTAGTCGCATTCGTAGGCT
>VBPQ01000115.1 GCA_005877185.1 Nitrososphaerota archaeon | reverse complement strand
GTACTCGACAGGACAGCCTTCTACCCCAGGGGAGGGGGTCAGGAGCCGGACCACGGTAAGATCGGGGATGCTGAGGTCACAGACGTGGTGAAGTTCGGGGATGTCGTGATCCACAGCGTCGTCGGAAAGGTGCCGAGGAGCGGTGCGACGGTCGACTGCCAGGTGGAGGGGACCCGACGGAGGAAGATAACCCAGATCCACACCGCTACCCACATCCTGAACGGGTCCTCGAGACAGGTGCTAGGCCCCTGGGTCTGGCAGCACTCCGCCTTCAAGGAAGAGGATTACGGGAGGCTGGACATAACCCACTTTGCGCACCTGACGCAGCAGGAGGTCGAGAAGATCGAGGACCTCGCAAACGAGGTCGTCAGGAAGAATCTCCCCGTGAACACTTCCTTCATGCCCCGGCAAGAGGCGGAGGAGAGGTACGGCTTCCGAATCTACCAAGGCGGGATAGTCCCCACAAAATCGATTAGGATAGTCAACATCGGAAACTGGGACATCGAGGCCTGCGGAGGCACCCACGCGAAGAGAACCGGCGACGTCGGCTTGGTGAAGATAACGAAGGCAGAACGAGTTCAGGATGGGGTCGAAAGGCTGGAGTTCGTCGCCGGGGAGTCGGCGATTGAGTATGTCCACCGGATGGACTCGGCTCTGAACCGGGTGTCGGCAACCCTCGAGACCCAGAGAGAGAACATCGCGAAGGTAGCCGAGTCTCTCAAGTCGGAGCTGGAAGCCGTCAGAGCAAGGGAGAAGGCGCTTGGGCAGAGGATGGTCGAGTTATCGACCGCCGAGGTACTCTCCTCCGCAAAAGAGGTGAAGGGGGTAAAGCTTTATGTCGGAAGCCAGTCGCCGCTCGGTGAGGAGCTAATTATTGCTCAAGGACAGAAGTGCACCGAATCCGACCCCTCCCTAGTCTACGTCAACGTCTTTGTCATCGGAAATTCCGCCAGAGTCGTCTGCTTTGTGGGCGCCAAGGCCAGAGAGAGCGGTCTCTCTGCAGGCGAGATAGCCAGACAGGTCGCGGGTCAGCTCGGCGGCTCAGGTGGAGGGTCGGCGGCCTTCGCGCAGGGAGGCGGTCCCTCGCTAGACCGCATCGAAGATGCAGTCCAGTCCGTAGAAGGGACCGTGGCGTCTCTCGTCAGAGGCTGAGCGCCATGGCAGAGTACGAGAAGAAATGGTTGAAGGCATGGAACGAGAGGCACCTCTTCGAGTCGGACCCTCTGAAGGGCAAGAAGAAGGTCTTCGTCACCTTCCCCTATCCGTACATGAATGGCCCGGTCCACATAGGCCACTGCTTCAGCGCGACGCGCGTCGACGTCTACGCGCGCTTCAAACGGATGCAGGGGTACAATGTGCTCTTCCCCTGGTCCTGGCACTGGACTGGGGAAACGATCGCAGGAATGAGCTACAGGCTCGAGCAGGGCGACGCTCAAGTTCGGCGGGCGTTCATCGAGATCGACGGCGTACCAGCCGATGAGGTCAAGAAATTCACCAACCCGGAATACCTGGCATCGTACTACACGAAGGTTAGTCGAAGGGTTGTGCAGTCAACGGGATTCTCTATCGACTGGAGGAGGGAGTTCACCACCGTCGACCCCGCCTACAAGAGATTCATCGAGTGGCAGTATCTTCGATTGAGAGAGCTGGGCTACGTGGTACAGGGGACGCACCCGGTTGTCTGGTGCTCCCTCGACCAGAGCCCCACGGGTGACCATGACAGGCTGGAGGGTGAGGGTGTTTCTCCAGAGGAGTTCAACCTGTTGAAGTTCAAGCTGGGAGACTTCGCCCTAGTCGCTGGAACTCTGAGACCCGAGACAGTCTTCGGCGCCACCAACCTCTGGGTCGACCCCGCCGCCGAATACTCCGAAGCTAGGGTGGATGGGGAGCTGTGGATAGTGAGCTCTTCCGCGTTGCGAAGGCTGGCCGAGCAGAAGCATCAGGTCACTCCCGTGCGCTCCTTCTCAGGGGCGGACCTGGTGGGGAGGTACGCGACGGCACCTCTGACAGGCGCCTCCCTCCCGATACTCCCCTCCAGGTTCGTCGACCCCGACCTGGCGACGGGTGTGGTCTACAGCGTCCCCGCTCACGCACCCTACGACTACATGGGGTTGAGGGAGATCCAGTCCGGTGGAGCAGGGGTGTCCGGGCAGGTGAAGGAGATAGCCGACCGAATCGAACTGATTTCCATGATCGAAGTCCCAGGACATTCTCAGTATCCCGCTGAGGATGCGGTGAAGAAGTTCGGGATCAAGGATTCGACTGACGCGAGGCTTGAGGAGGCGACGGCGGGGGTCTACAAGGAAGAGTTCCACAGAGGGGTGATGAAAGCGAACACTGGCTTCCCGGGAATGAAGGTCAGTGAGGCGAAGGAGAGGATAACCGAGGTGCTCTCCAAGGAGGGGCACCTGACCAAGATGCAGGAGCTGCCGCAGCGAGTGATCTGCCGCTGCGGGACGAGGTGCTACGTGAAGATACTCGAGAATCAGTGGTTCCTGAACTACTCGAACGAAGAGTGGAAGGCGAAGACGAAGGAGCTCCTCAGGAGGGCGAGCGTCTTCCCCCCAGAATCAAGGGAGTGGTACAACGCCACGATCGACTGGCTGAGAGACTGGCCCTGCGCGAGGAGGTCTGGCATGGGGACGAAGCTGCCCTGGGACAAGGAGTGGATCGTGGAGACTCTCAGCGACTCGACGATCTACATGGCGTTCTACACGATCAACAAGTTCGTCAACGCGGAGAGGGCGAAGCCTGATCACCTCTCTCCCGAGGTTCTGGACTTCGTCATCCTGGGGAAGGGCGCCGCGGCCAACCTGGCGAAGGCAGCCAAGATGTCCGAGACGGTCTTGAGGGAGATGAGGGCGGAGTTCCTCTATTGGTACCCCGTCGACCTCAGGAACTCTGGAAAGGAGCTGATACCCAACCACCTCACCTTCTTCGCCTTCCATCACGAGGCGATGTTCGGGGAGAAGTTCTGGCCCAGGGGGTTCAGCGTCAACGGGATGATCCAGATCGAGGGGCAGCGGATGAGCAAGTCGCACGGAGTCTTTGTCACCTGGAAGGACGCGCTGGAGAAGTTTGGCGCCGACGCCGTCCGGGCAACTGTCGTCCTGACCGGAGACGGGATGGAGGATACGGACTGGCGTGCGAAGAACGCCGAGGACACGAAGGCGAAGGTCGATTCCCTCATCTCCTTCGTCGAGAAGAACCTGAACATTGCGGTTACGAGAGCCCCCGACCACCTCGACAGGTGGCTGACCTCTACGATGAACAGGAGGATAGCTATTGTGTCGGCTTCGATGGAGGAGATGAGGACACGCCGGGCGATCTCAGCCGCCCTCTTAGACGTCTGGAACGACCTGAGGTGGTACCTGCACCGAACCGAGAAGCCCAGGCGCCAGACCCTGACGGAGGTCTTCTCCGCCTGGGTCAGGATGCTCTCTCCATTCGTTCCCTTCGTCTCCGAGGAGCTCAACCGAATGCTCGGAGGGAAGGGGTTGGTCTGCACCGCTGACTGGCCGTCGCCGAAGGACTTCCCCAGAGACGACGCGGCCGAGCTGTCGGAGCTGGTCGTCAGGAGGGTGCTGGATGATGCACGCAACCTGCTCAAGATCGTGAAGCAGCCGAAGCAGAAGCTGAACGTCTACGTAGCCTCTGATGACGCGAGGAGCTACTTCGCCGATGTGGCGAAGGCGAGGGCGAAGAAGGAGAGCCTGGGCGGGGTGGTAAAGAGATTCGCGAGCCTGGGGATCGCTCCGGAACGCGTGGTCAAGCTGCAGTATGAGGTAGGAGAGGAGCTTGTCTCCATGTTCGTCTCGCAGCCCGACTTCGACGAGTACGGTTTGCTGAGTGAAGCCTCAGACTTCCTAGCGAAGGAAATCGGTCTCCCGGTAGCGATAATGAAGGCCGGGACGCGGGGGATTCATGACCCGGGAAAGAGAGCGAAAGACGCGCTGCCCCTGAAACCCGCCTTCTACCTGGAGTAGCCTCGTAGGTCGGTAACTCTTAAGGGGTCGAGCCCCTCCCGCCGAAAGGGTTAGTTTGTCCGACCCCTCCCTCCTAGAGGAAACCCCGGGCGACAGGTTCATCCTCCACGTGGACATGGATTCATTCTACGCCTCGGCGGAGATTCGGCGAAATCCCGCCTTCGCGGCCAAACCGGTGATCGTCGGCGCCGACCCCAGAGAAGGGAAGGGCCGCGGCGTCGTAGTCGCCTGCAACTACGTCTCGAGGGGATACGGTGTCAGGTCGGGGATGCCGATATCCCGGGCGTGGGCCCTGTGCCCGGGAGCCGTCTACGTGAGGCCAGACTTCGACTATTACGTCAGTCTTTCGACGAAGGTGATGGAGGTAGTCCGTCGCTTCGCCGACAAGTTCGAGCAGGTAAGCATCGACGAAGCCTTCCTTGACGTCTCCGACCGGGTCAAGACTCCGGCGGCCGCCCTCTCCCTCGTCGAGAGGCTGAGGCGCGAACTGATAGAGAAGACGGGTCTCACCTGCTCGGTCGGAATCGCCGAGAACAAGTCGGCGGCGAAGATAGCGACAGATATCAACAAGCCGGATCGCGTCACCCTCATCCCGCGCGGAAGAGCCAAGGAATTCCTCGCTCCGCTGCCCATCGGGAGAATCACGGGAGTCGGGAGGAAGACCGAGCTCCTCCTTCAGGGCCTCGGGATCACCACGATTGGGGACCTCCAGAAGGCTGACGAGAATCAGCTCGGGCGAAGGCTGGGGAGGATGGCCCGCTGGTTGGTGCAGGTCGCGAACGGCGTCGAGCGGGCGGAGATACGCGAGCAGCCTTCAAGGTCGCTCAGCACCGAGCGAACCCTCGAGGAGGATACCACCGACTGGGACGTGATAGAGCAGATGGTTGGGGCGATGGCAGAGGAACTCGCGAGCCGAGCGGTAGACGCGAGGTTGAGCTTCAAGAGCGTGGGCATCAAGATCAGGTTCGAGGGTTTCGAGACCCACACCCGCGAGACGAGACTCGTGGCCAGCACGCAGGACAGAGGGGTGATTCGCAGGGAAGCCCTCCTCCTCCTATCGCGGTTCAGATCGGGGAAGAAGAAGGTGAGGCTCGTGGGCGTGAGAATCTCAGGGTTGAGGATGATGTCCGCTAGGCAAGCCAGCATCGAGAGCTGGCTGGGGATAAAGGAGGAGAGCGGGTAGCCGAGGCCCTCGCGCGCGGCCTCACT
>VBPQ01000114.1 GCA_005877185.1 Nitrososphaerota archaeon | reverse complement strand
GCCTAAATCTCCTGTCCAACCGTATCACCGTTTTACACCTTGGAGAACCCAAATAAGGGGTGGGTATCAGCGGGTCGGAAGTTGAGATGAGCGAAACTGGGTCGCGCCAGCTCCTGGAGGTTGCGCGAGTCGGGTGCACCGACGAATACCTCGACCACCTGACCTACAAGCGACTCGCCGACCCCCGAATCGCGAAGAACAAGCGTTTCTCGGAGATACTCGCCGGCCTCTCCGCCACGGAGTACAGGCACTACGAATTCTGGAGGAGGTATGTCCCGGAATTCCAAGTGAAGGCGAGCTCTCTTCGTGTCGACCTGATCGTCCTCCTGAGGGTCCTCTTTGGCCTGACGTTCGCCGTGCGCTACCTGGACAGGCAC
>VBPQ01000094.1 GCA_005877185.1 Nitrososphaerota archaeon | reverse complement strand
GACAAAACTTCGCAAGGTGATTAGTTTCTTGTACGGGAATGTCGATGAGTTCCTCGTCAAACATGTGGAGACCAGACGGGCCCTGCCTGAGTTATTCACCAACGATCTCCTTCAACTCCTCGGCTACATAACTGGAGATGGCAACCACTCCGAGAACCGCATAACGATGTATGAGCAGCGGATTGAGGTAGCACGCACATACTCTCGCCTGGCGAGGAAAGCTCTGGGACTGAGAAAAGTCCCCATTTCGACGATTGATAAGACAGGGCAGAGGACCTCGTTTGCGAAGCACCCGTACTTTGAGATCAGGATTTACGGCAAGGAATTCGCCGACGCGGTCAAGCGATACTACCCTGGGATAGTTTCGACAGAATCGAGAGAAATCCCCGAACAGATGCACCGCCTCGACAACAAGCACCTTGCCTTCTTCTTGAGAGGTCTGTTCGACGCGGAAGGCCACGTCCGCAGCAAGAGGATAGGAATCTCGATGAAATCTGAGATTTTGATCAAGCAACTCCAGCTGCTCCTATTGAGATTCGGAATCGTTTCTTCATACAGTCACAGCGTCAACAGATATGGTTCAGTCATGCATGCGCTCGACATTAGCGATTTCGGCTCGCTTGAAGTGTTTTGCGAGTCGATTGGCTTTACGGCTAAAGACAAAGAGCGCAAGCTCGGACGAAGGGTAGCGAAAGGCCGAGCGAGGAGTAGCTACCTCAACGTCCCTGTGATTGGGTCTTGGGTGGACGGTAGGGCAAAGGAGTTGGGAATAAGGCGGAGAGAGTTCCCCGGAATAACGAATTTCTTTCACGATGAGAGAGGGATAAGCAGGCCTGTTTTCAGCGGAGTTGTCCGAACCTTTGAGAATGAATTAGCGAAGGCGAGAAGTTCGAATGCCTCATCAGAGAGACTCGGGCTCCTCCAAGAGACCGTGGCTCAGCTTCGAATGATATACCAGAGTGAGCTGATTCTCGCAAAGGTGAAGAGCGTTCGGTGGAAGAGGAACTTGCGTAACGACAAGTTCATCGATATCGAGCTTCCCGTAACGCGTAGCTTCGTAGGCAATGGTTTTGTCTTACACAACAGCGCTCGTCGCTATGAGAGGGGGAGGGAGATGGAACTCACTTACTACTTCAACAGGGTGGGCGAGCACGCTGCGAGGGTCTTCGTCAATGACACCAAGGTCACGGGCCTGATCGTCGGGGGCCCCGGACCGACGAAGGAAGACTTCCTGAAGGGCGGGTATCTCCACTATCAGTTGCAGAAGAACGTACTCGGAGTCATCGACTCCTCGTACGCGGGGAGGGAGGGTGTGAGGGAACTCGTCGATAGGGCGGCCGATACCCTGCAGGACGTGAGGCTGATTGAGGAGAAGAAGCTCATCCAGCGGTTTCTGACCGAGGTCAACAAGCCTGGTGGTCTCGCGATCTACGGCCTCCCCAGAGTCCTCGAGGCGCTGCAGAAGGCGATTGCGGATACCGTCCTGATCTCGGACGATATCGAAACGACCAAGATAACAATGAAGTGCAAGAACTGCGGGACGACGAAGGAGCGTGTCGTCCAAAACCAGAGCAAGATGCAGGCGACGCAAGAGATGATCTCCACCCCTTGCGAGAAGTGCAGGTCGACCGACTACGAGGTTCACGAGAAGGACATCGTGGACGTCTTGGAGGAGATGGCCTTTCAGGTCGGAGCCAAGGTAGAGATCATCTCATCCGGCACGGAAGAGGGAAACATGTTCAGGTCCTTCGGCGGCGTCGCCGCCTTCCTCCGCTACAGACCTCAATAGGTCGGCGTAACTGGGACGCCTGCGAAGGTCAGATCGCCTGATTCTTCGTTCATGTTTTTGAACACCGCTTGAGCCGGTCCTGCTGCCCGGTATGAGCGGCGTCGAGATTGATGCGCAGTTGAAGGGCAACACTCTCAGGGTCTACGTCTACGCCCTGAAGAAGAGGAGGGTGGGAGTGAGGGAAGTCCAGCGCGCTCTCCGCCTCTCCAACCCGTCCCTGGCTCAGTACCACCTCAACAAGCTGAGGGAGCTGGGACTGCTCAGGGAGGAGGGCGGAGACTACGAGGTCGCCAGCGAGGTGAAGGTTGATCTGATGCGCGACTTCCTGAGGGTCGGGACGATGATCGTGCCACGGTTCGTCTTCTACGCCGTCTTCTTCAGCGTCTTCGCCGTCTACTTCGCCATCATCGCCTATCAGCTCTACGTTTACGTGCCAATCGTGATCTGGTTTACCGCCATCTTGGGTCTGGCCGCGATGATCTTCTGGTATGAGGCGCAGAGAGCCTGGAGGTCGGCTCCCTCCCCATAGCCCTAGGAATTTTTTTATCTCGGGGAACACACGGGTCCATTGGCATCGAACCTTCATGGTTATCAGAATAGGAATAATCGGCAAGACAAACGCGGGGAAGACGACCCTCTTCAACTCGATGACGCTTCTCTCGGGTGAGGTCTCCAACTATCCCTTTACCACCAAGACGCCCGAGACAGGAGTCGCGAGCGTCGTGACGATCTGTGTACACAAGGAGTTCAACGTGCAGGACAACCCTGCAAATTCGCGCTGCGAGGACGGCTGGAGGTTCGTGCCGGTCGAGGTCACCGACCTCCCGGGGCTGATAAAGGGGGCCTGGATGGGAAAGGGGCTGGGCAATCAGTTCCTCTCGGTGGCGGCCCAGTCCGACGCGCTTCTTCACGTGGTGGATGCGTCCGGGAGCGTCGATAAGGACGGGAAAATCACGGAGCCTGGGACGGGAGAACCCCTAGCCGACTTCGCTGACGTCGAGCTCGAACTAGTCTTGTGGTATGTCAAGCTCTTCACCAGCAACATAAGCAAGATTTCGAAGCTGGTAAGGATGCCTGGCTCGAGCATCCCGGACGCCGTCGCCCAGGTCCTGCAGGGCGTGGGGGTGAGGAAGGAGCATGTTCAGAACTCTCTGAGAGAGTCGCTCCTAGAAGGGAAGGACATCGACAACTGGAGCGAGAAGGAGATACAGAACTTCTGCTGGGTGCTCCGAGAAGTCTCGAAACCCACCCTGATCATAGCGAACAAGATGGACCTTTCATACTCGAGCGAGAACTTCAAGCGACTTAGGGAGAAGTACAAGGGTTTGATTGTCGTCCCGACAAGCGGGGAGGCCGAGCTTACCCTGAGAAGGGCGGAGGCGAAGGGTCTGATAAAGTACATTCCGGGGGAGGAGAGATTCGAGATCGTTCGGCCTCAGGACCTAAACGACGCTCAGAAGGCTGCCCTCGCCTACATCAGGCGCAAGGTCTTCGGAGAATACCTGAGGACGGGTGTCCAGTTCGCCCTGAACATAGCTATCTTCAAGCTCCTGAAAATGAATTCGGTTTACCCGGTGGCCGACCCCCAGCGCTTAGCCGATAAGGAGGGCAGGATTCTGCCGGATCTCTACCTGATGCCCTCAGGCTCGACCGTAGCGGATTTGGCTAGAACCGTACACACCGACTTGGCCAAGGGACTCCTTTATGCCTTGGACGTGAGAACCGGTCTGCACCTTCCGACCAACTATGTACTGAGGGACCGAGACGTCCTCTCCATCGTCTCAACAGCGAAGACAGGTTGAAGGGGGCGGAGAACCTTAAAGCCTCGGCGAAAATGATGCTCTGAAAAGCTTGTCGCAGAAGGGACCGGTCCTTACGGACCTCATGGTGAGGTATCCGTTCATCCACTACTCCAGGAGGTTCTTCGACTCGATCCCAATCGAGGAGAGCTTCTCCAGCAGGGAGGTGGTGAGTCAGGCGGAGATGAGGTTGATGAGCGCACTCGGAAGGGCGAACTACGAGCCCCACATCACAGAGCTGGTGGAGTTCTCGAGCTTCTTCGTATCGGCGTTCGTGGCGAGTCAAGACAGCCTCCTCGCGGTCAGGTTCGCGAAGAGAGAGGCGGAGAGGTCGCGAGCATTGTACGAACAGGAAGACCCCAGGGACAAGGCTACCGTAATCCGCGAGTGTTTTGGGATCGGGATGCAGCACGGAGGCGGTGGAGATTCGCGATCCAGCTACTCTGCTGGCGTAGAGGAATACCTCGCCTTGGTCAGCCGGTACGAACTTGCGAAGACCCAGAGGTGGAAGCTTGTCAGACAGGCCCTCTCTGGGGGGCGCGTCTACTTCACAGACAACGTACTCAACGACCTCTTCGGCGACTCGGCACAGAAAGCGATACTGGACGGTCTGAAGAACTTGAGGAAGGCGCAGTTCCCAAAGCAGCTTCTCGAGCTTAGGTCGAGAGTCCTGAGGTACGTCCCCGCCCCCAGAATAAGGACAGGGCGGAGCTATACCTACATCGACGAGCTTCTGAAACATCCGATCGCGGATGGAAGGCATAGGTTCGTCTGGCTCGTCCTCGCGCCGTTCCTGGTCAACGTCAGGAAGCTCGATGAAGAGGATGCCATCGAGAAGATCAAGGCTTACGTCTCTAGCTCTGGCGATATGAGAGCGATGAAGCGCTTCGTCGAATACAACGTGAAGCGAGCCAAGAGGAACGGGCTCATGCCGCCGACCCTTACTAGGCTGAGGTCTGAGCACCCGGACCTCTTCTCCCTGCTGCCGAGAGAGGTGTCAACGATGGAGGAACCCCTCAAGGCGGCGAATTCCATGAATTCCACAAATAGGAAAGATGGTGGTACACCCCGTTGAAAAGTGTTGGATTAAGTGTCCTCTGCCTCCCTTCTCCGGCGAGGTGAAAAGATGGTATCCATCATGGCTCTCGCGGCCTTGGGTGGTCTCGCAGCTGCAGCGGCGACAGCGGTCACCACCGGAGACGCTTCCGCGGCGGTCAACGCAGCACCGCACGGCCTCCAGGTCGCTCTCGCCCACGTTCCGTCGTGGACGAACGCACACCAGGTGCTCGCACAGCACCTCTCTGCGTACACACAGAATGGGGGCGCTGGGGCGGCGGGGACCGCGGGTCTCGAAGGTGTGAGGAGAGGGCTCCACTTGGGTCTGAAGCGCTGAGCGAGCGAGCGAACGAGCCCCTCCCAACTTCTTTTTCAAGAAGAGTCAAATCGAGTGGTTCGAGCGGCTCGGCAGATGAACTTCAAGGAGTTCGGGCGAAGCGGGCGGAAGGTCTCGGAGGTAGGGATGGGGACCTACTATGACCCGCTCTGGATAGCGACCGCAACTCCCGGGTGGAGAAGGGACGCCTCTCAGAAAGTCGAGGCAATCAAGGCTGGCCTCGATGCTGGCATGACTCTAATCGATACGGCAGAGATATATGGCTCAGAGCCGCTGGTGGCGAAGGCGATAGACGGCCGGAAGAGAGAGGACCTGTTCATAGCAACGAAGGTCTGGCCCAACCACCTTCGCAGGGACGCGCTGGCGAAGGCTCTCCGACAGAGCCTCCAGCGGCTGCGACTGGACTACGTCGACCTTTACCAGATACACTGGCCGAATCCCAGCGTTCCGATCTCCGAGACGATGGGTGCGATGGAAGAGCTGTTGGCTCAGGGGAAGATAATGAGCGTGGGAGTCAGCAACTTCTCGCTGCAACAGCTTGTAGAAGCAAATGCTGCTCTCAAGAAATCGCGGCTGGCATCGAACCAGATGAGCTACAGCCTGCTGGACCGCTCCATC
>VBPQ01000093.1:7208-7384 GCA_005877185.1 Nitrososphaerota archaeon | reverse complement strand
CCGGTTCGTTGTACGTTCACGACGCTAACGAGAGAGTCTACGATGGTCTTCTCTTGAGGGTCCAGAAGAGACTTGACGTCGCAGCCAATGATACCTTTCGGAGCCAAGACGCGAAGTCATGGCTTGAACAGGCTCGGACCACTTTCACACATGCACTCGCCTTCGCAAACACCAGC
>VBPQ01000093.1:0-7153 GCA_005877185.1 Nitrososphaerota archaeon | reverse complement strand
TACCGAGCAGAACTACCAAAGCGCGTCCGCAGAATCAGCCGGGGTTAGAGCCGTAACAGGAGTTTCAAATCCAGTCCTGCCCGGTGGGATAGCGGTGGCGGTAGGGGCTATCGCAAGTCTGAGTTTGTTCCTGAGAACCAGGAAGCCAAATCATTCAACTGATTGAATGTCGTTTCACAACGACGTCCTGAGAGAGGCCAGTAAGGCAAACAGATAGCGCCTTCGCAGTTCTTGAAACTAGGTTATGCGGGGGCCGCCCCCTTCTTCAGGGTCAGGAGGTTAAGGAAACCGAGAAGCTGGGCGAGGAGGCTCAGCCCTATGAAAGCGGCTTCTGCCACAGGTGGCATGTCATACAAAGGCGAACTCGGGTCAGTAGAAAGGGGCGGAATGATCTGAGTTCTTATCGCCTCCGCAGAAACAGCGATGCCGCCACCGGTCGCTAGGACGTGCCCTCCGACGAACCCGATGGTAGCCATCAGCGACGTAGCACCCAGTACCCCGACCTCGAAGAGTATCAACTGAAGCCAGAGCAGCGTCTTACCCCCTTCATGCTTTTCGAGGACGGTCCATTGGTGGTAATAGACCAAGGACCAAGCGAGTGCCCCCAGCACGCCAACGATGATGAAGACGAAGAATCCCACGAGCATCCACGTCCCTGGCCAGACGATCTCTATCGAAGCCTGGCATCCAAACGAGCCCGGGGGTGTAGCGATGCACAGGGTCGGGACGAGAATGGGCGCCGTGAATGGAATGAGGAGCAGCCCGTTGAAAACGGCCAGTAGCATGAACTTTCTGGCGATGCTATCTACGCGCAACTTACCACCCAGATCGCTTCAGAGAAGATAGAATTTTCGTCGCCGGAGGCAAGTTCCGTAGAATTCGGAGGAATTCCCCTCATCGTGCACGAACGCGCGGCTAAAGCACCATTTAAAACTTTGTTCGAGCCCTCTTGGCCATTCGACGTCTGATTCCCTAAGTCTTGCGCGCTAATGTAGTCTTGCTTTGACGCTCTGCTGCACAGATGGTTCCAGCAACGGAATCATCCTCTTCGATAGCGACGCTTGAAGTCGTCCCGCAAACCCGCTAGGATGAAGTCTTGCGAAGAAGTTTCTCTACCAGCCCGATCGTCATCTTTGCTACGCCGAGAGCCTTCTCCGCTTGCTCCACCCCGAAGAGTTCGCTCGGGCTCTTCCCTGCTGCCTCCAACCCATACATTGCGAGCGCCCTCTTGCTGGCCAGGTCCGCCGAGACCTCCGCCAGCTCGTCAATCTTGTCTCGGAACCACGTAGGGTATCTTTCTCCGACGCTCCTCAGGACGCCGCCGACGTCGTGCTCCTTCGGATACTCGACCCCAAAGGCTCGTAGTGCGGCCTTGAGAGACAATTCAACCGCCTCCTGACTGAACCTTACCGCGTCGGGGTAATCCTTGCTTGCCGTCGCGCCCGCGGCGCTCCTCACCCTCACCTCGGCCCTCCTCAGGTAGTCCCTAGCCAGCTCGCCTAATTTCATTCAGAGGACCAGCTTCTCGGCGGCCGAGGNNAACCACTGACCGCTCGGTAAGACAGACTTGAACGCCCCAATCTTCTCCAGCCTCGCCTTCAGGTCATCGAGCTTTCGAGCGAAGAACATCTCTCTGTCGTATATCATTATCGCGCTCTCTGTCATGTCCAGGTAGAAAGGATGCGTCGTCAGTGCCTCCTCTGCCGTGAGAGGTACGACCTCGACGAGAGGGTAGACACGCCTCTCCTTCCAGAGCAGACTCCTCCATTTTTCTATCGGCTCAAACGAGAGAATCGAACGTATCATCGCTAGGCGCTTGTCGTAGCTATCGGGCAGACCGTCTGCCACCAGCAGGAGGTCGATGTCGCTCTCATCGTTTGCTTTTCCCCGCGCGAGGGAACCGAAGAGGACAAGACTCCTTAGCGCGCTCCCGAATCCCTCGAAGACCCTAGCAACCGCCAACTCTAGGATCGGGAGCCTGTCCTTCTGCTGCACACAGCCTCTCCAGCCAGGAGCGACCATGTCCCTCATGCAAACCAGGGGGTGGACCACCCTGTATGTTCCCCTCGCCCATCGGTCCAGCCAACCGAGCTTGGAGAGCCTTGCCAGCTGGACGGCTGGTGGAACCTCGCCGGCAGAGAAGACCCGTCTCGCCCCCCCTACGGTGAAGGGCAAATAATTTGTCTGGAAAAGCAGCTCAGCATATCTCCTGAAGAGCCACGGAGGTGGAGGCCGGAACATTGACCAATTAGGTCAATTTGACCAATCTTAACCTTTGTGCCTGCCAAGGTCAACCCACAGAATCTCTAGCCGCAGGGAGGGGCAAAGAGATGATCACCTCACACCAGGGCAAAGCAGCTAATCTTCCAAATGGCAGGGCGGTCCGGGGCGGATTCGGACCACACACGAATGAATGGGTCTGATGAGAATTGAACTCGCGACTTCGAAGGTGCGAGCCTGCCATCCAACCGGATTTGACCGCCGACCCACCGACCCGTCAGAAGTTGTCATCACGAACAGCAACACCTAACCCCAATTCGCGGTCGGGTCGCTCGTCACTCTTGCCAATTGAAGGCGGGCAAGTCCCCGCTTTTTCAAAGTGAGACCTAAATACCGTGAGGAACACACAAACTGTGAGAACCAATGTCAGATACGCAACAGATTAGGACGAGAATCTCCAAAGGATATCAAGTTGTGGTCCCCGCAAAGCTAAGGAGACAATACAAGGTCGATGCCGGCGATGAGGTTCTCTGGATAGTCACAAACGGAGATGTGATAACGCGATTTCGAAAAAGACCCAGCATAGCCAATATCCTAGGCATTGGACACGGTGGGTCTAACGAGAGTTCGGTTTCTCTCAAGAAGCGCATCCAGAAGGGAGAAGCCTAATCTTCCTGGATTCGTCCCTCATAATAGCTGTCGCCGACTTGGACGATGAATTTCATGATAGAGCTGTCCACCTTGCGGGCGATATCACGGGAGGAGTAGGGTTTCATGCGCGGACGCGGTCTCCCTGCGCATCATGTTTGACAGGCACATAAGAAGAATTGCGTCGTTCGACGCCGATTTCGATTCCATCGAGGGAATAACAAGAATAAGGTAGCCGATCCGTTTCGCGCCGACGCTCAATATCCGTGCGCCACTGACGCAAGTACGGAGGAGGGATTCCGGATAGTGGGCCGGGGCGGATTCGGACCGCCGACCTACGAGGCTTTTTGCCACTTCGCTGTGTGAGAGCCTGACGGGAAACCCTGACGTCCTAACCAGGCTAGACGACCGGCCCGGCCTTAGCGGCCTCCTTCTGCTGGTTATATGCATGGTGAACGGCTCGAGGTTAGGAACCGATGTACAAGAGCGCGGAATGCCTCTCCAGCTTCTGGGTTAAGGGATTGACTTTCGGTTGCATCACCTCAAGCGTAGTCACTCCCAAAAGTACTTGTTCCACCCTTCGGCTCAGCAGAACCGGAAGGATTCTCTCTTTGCCATCGATGCGCACCATCGCGTGAGCGAGGGGAGATCCTGGTACCCCTTCGCGGTCGAGACCCGCACCTTCTCCCCACTCGGCTTGAGGCCCAGCATCCTCGCCAGGGAAGCGGGTATCACCGTGAAAGTTGAACCGGCGTCAACCAATGCTTTTGGCGTCTATGCCTTCTCTCGCGTCGGCAGTCGCTATCGTCACTTCTACCTCAACGTAACCCATACCGAACCATAGATGACGAAGAACCTCAAAAGCAACATTCCTTGGGCCGACGGAGCTGAGTGGCTTCGCCATTTCGGTGCGTGAAAGTCGCTTCGGGTCTATCAACTTGGAACGGTCCTTGATGAGGAGCCAGGAGAGGTACGCAGTGCTCAGAAGTAGGAGGAGGGGGCGCACTCATTTCGGGAACTCCATCCCAGAGTGAGAGTCGCAAGACTTATCGGTTTGGTCTGACAATTGGTGGGAAACATGACCGAAGCCACGATGGACTCGAAAGGGAGGATAGTTATTCCGGAGAAGCTCAGAAAGAAAGCGCGTCTCGGCACAGGGTCAAAGGTAAAGATAACATTGTGGAACGGCACTCTGGCTATCGCGAAGGGAAAAGACCTAGAGCAATTCATCAAGGAGATGAGGGGCGTAATCAAACGTGGCTCACCGGTTGAGGAGTCGAACCCTCTCCGCCTGAAGGAAATCCGGCGACGGGATTGATCTATGTTGATTCAAACGGTCCTGATAATTCTTCGGGGCATGGGTGCTTAAAGGCGTAGCCCGAATTCTCAGATGACTTGCAGGCTGTGAAGGCAGTCAGGCAGAACTATCGCCCGACCGAGGAAATTCTCTCTCTTCTGGAGGACTTCCGCTGCATGGTGAACGACTGCGTCAGGATAGGGCTCAGGGAGAATCTGACCTCGATGAAGTCGCTCTCCCTAAGCGTACCACCAGCTCTCAGCCTACGACGTTCCGACCTGCTATCGCCTCACCGCCATCAGCAGGGCCGCAGGGATACTGCGGAACTACCGAAAGGAGCTGAAGAGGAATCGGAGTGCGAGGGTTCCCTCCGTCACCAGGCTCTCGCTCACGGATTGCTACGGTTTCCGTGTCGTCCACCGCCTCGTAAGGGTACCGGTCAGGAGGGGCGAATACATCTTCATCGTCCTAAACGACCACACATTGCGCTCAATCTCGGGTCACACCCCGAGGTCTCTGACGCTCACCGCAAACGGTCTGAGCATCAGCCTCTCAAAAGAAATCGCGGAAGTTGAGCCAGTAGGGGCGATAGGAATCGACCGCAACCTAGACAACGTGACAACAGCGGACTCGGATGGAAGCACCCTACGCCACGACCTCGGCAGGGCGACGGAGATCAAAGCCAGATGTAGGGAGACGAAGAGTCACTTCAAGCGAAACGACGCGAGAATCAGACGCGTGGTCTACGGAAAGTACGGAAGGATTCAGCGAAACAGAGTAAACTCGCTCCTCCACAACGTCTCCGCCTCGATAGTCAAACGGGCGAAGAAGAAGAGGTTCGGTATCGTGATGGAGGAGATTAAAGGAATCCACAGGCTCTACCGAAAGGGGAACGGACAGGGCACCAACTACAGAGCGAGGCTCAACTCATGGAGCTTCTACGAGCTCCAGAGACAAATAGAGTACAAGGCGAGATGGGAAGGAATACCGGTCGCCTACGTGGCAGCGAGAGGAACGAGTGTGAACTGCTCGAAATGTGGGTCGAGAACGTACCCGAATGGGCGGCGCACCCTCTTCTGTCCGAAGTGTGACGTCTCCGTCGACAGGGATGTCAACGCAGCGAGGAACATCCTTGCGAAGGGACGAGGAGTTAAGTTCACTCCCGACGGCCCGCCAGGGGCACGCGTGGAAGCAGTGAAGGGGAACGAGATGACGACTCCAATCCTCCGAGCAGATGGCGGGAAGGTAACTCAAGGTTAGAAGCCCGAAGAGTTATCAGAACCATTCAAACTACTGGATATACTGGCTTGACTCGAGGCTCCCGGAACATCGCAATGTAGATCGGGTGATCCGCGAAGCCATAAGAGAGGGCACAGTCATCAATTATGTGACTTTGATCGAAGTGGCCCATTATCTCAGGAAATTGCCGAGGGACGAGTTCAGCATCATCATGGAAAGAATTCAGAGTCTCTCCACCCTGACCGCAGCGGAACTCGACGAAGGAACGACAAGGGTGAGTCTCGAGCTATTGCCAGAATATTCGCTAAAAGGCTTGGGCGCAAGGGATTGCGTAGTCGTGGCTACAATGAAGCCGCTTGGGCTGGGAAGTATTGCGACACACGATCACGCATTTAGGGGCGTGAAGGAGATACAAGTAGTTGATACGATACCTGCTCGGTGAAGGCAAGCGGGACTTGGCAGATTCTCAGGTTGCCGTGGGCTGGGGAGGATTTCGGACCGCTGAGTTGCAAGGTGGTTGGCCACCAAGCTGAGTGAAAGCCTGACGGAAGACTCTGACGTCAGAAACAGGCTTGACGACAGCCCAAAGTTTCAAGTCGAGCCATGCTGGGGCCGAGTGCGTTCCGCCCTCCACGCGACCAGCGCATAAGGCTAAATCCAGAAGAAGGAGGGCGCTACTGTGGAGCCCACTTATCTCTCATACGATAAGGGAACGATTCTGGTGAGGAGCGAGGCCAAGGTCCCCTATTCGACGTGGGACAGCAGGGTAAAGGCCTTCAGGGCGCAGGCTCTCTACTACAGAGAGATAGTCGAGTTCCTGAAGAAGAGCGAGCTCACGGAGATCAAAGACGGCGTCGAGGACCTGCCTCCCTGTCCTGACCTGAAGTGCAGGCGCCTGAACATGAGAGCATATCAGAAGGGGGCCCTCGACTCGTGGGACAAGGCCGGCAGGCGCGGTGTGATAGTCCTCCCCACTGGCGCGGGGAAGACGGTAATCGGCATGAAGGCGATGGAGCTCGTGAACCAGCCGACGATCGTGATCGTCCCCACGCTCGACCTGCTGGAGCAGTGGAGGGGAAGGGTGGAGGAGGAGTTCGGGGTCGAGGTCGGTCTGTACGGGGGAGGGGATAACAGGATAAGGGCCATAACGATTTGTACCTACGACTCGGCTTACATAAGGGCAGCAGAGCTGGGAAACAGGTTCAGCCTGATGATCATCGACGAGTGCGTTACAGGGGACACACTGGTGACGATGGCAGACGGGACGACCCGACCGATCAAAGACATCAATGTCGGGGACCTGGTACTCTCAGCAGCCAATATCTCCCGCCGTGTCACTCACAAGTGGGCCCGAGGAATACTTCCGATCATCCAACTAAAATTATCTGACGGACGAGTGTTACGCTGTACGCCGGAGCATCGGATATTCGAAAGAAACGGGTTGACAGAGGCGGTTAAATGCAAAGCTCCATTGTGTATCGGGAAAGAGACGTATGGCAAATTACCGAGAATGTCCTATTTGCAAGAATCGGTTCACACGCGGATCCTCGTTATTCAGGCACATGAGGGCCGTTCATGGTATGAACCCGAAATACCAATGCCCAACATGTGGGAAACCATTTCTCAGCGTCCCACAGCTGGGAGGGCATCAAACTTCTGCGCACACCAATCACAACACCTTGGTTTCCCGTACTCACCATTGGTCTATCGAGAAGAGGGACGAGTGGAATGCTTTCCGAAAAAGGATGA
>VBPQ01000101.1 GCA_005877185.1 Nitrososphaerota archaeon | reverse complement strand
GACGAATCGGAGAAGATGCTCCACGAGCTGAGGAGAAGGATACCCGTGTCTGACGTCGAATGCCGGGTAGGAAGCGCCGAAAGGATTCCGATCGACGACGAGGCGGTCGACTACGTCTTCGCGAACATGCTCCTCCATCACGTCGAAGAGCCTTCGAGGGCAATTCGCGAGATGGCGAGGGTTCTCTTACCGGGCGGTGTCGTCGTCATCACCGACCTCGACAGACACGAGTTCGAGTTTCTCAGGACTGAGCAGCACGACCGCTGGAGGGGTTTCGAGAGAGAGTCAGTGTCGCGCTGGTTACAGGGGGCGGGGCTCACGAATGTCGCAGTCGAATCTCTCGGAGAGGATTGCTGCGCCAAATCTTCGAAGGGCGATGAGGATGCAACTGTGAGCATCTTCTTCGCTTCTGGAAGGAAGCACGATAATAGATTCACAAGATAATTAAGCAAACATCCAAGATGCGAAAGCGTGGTACGGAAGAGAGAGGTTCTCTCCAATCCGGTGAGGACGATCGAGGTAGGGAGGAAGAGCCTCTCCCGACTCCTCGATGAGATGGCGCAGACGGGATTTCAGGGGAAGAAGCTCGGTGAGGTAGCCAAGATCTGGACCGAGATGACTCGCCAGAAGGGCTTGACAATCTTCATGGGTCTCACCGGTTCGCTCAGCACCACGGGGCAGTGGAAGATAGTTCGGTGGCTAATCGAGAAGAGGTACATCGACGTCCTCGTAAGCACCGGGGCGAACATCTCCGAGGATTTGCTCGAGGCGATGGGATACGGATACTATCAGGGAACGTGGCTGGCGAACGATGAAGAGCTCCTGCGTCTGAAGATAGACAGGTTCTACGACGTCTACGCGGACGAGTACGAGTACAGGAAGCTCGAGGACATGATCCAGAAGTTTGCGAGCGGCCTCGATGACAAGCATGTCTACTCGACGAGGGAGTTCCTCTGGCTCTTCGGTGAGTACCAGTCGAAGAAGGGGATAAGGAGCATTACAGCCGCGGCCTACGAGAAGAAGGTTCCGGTCTACTCGCCCGGTCTCATCGACAGCGGATACGGAGTGGCCCTGAGCCTCCGGAAGCGGAGGGGCAAGCTGATCCGACTCGACCAGACGAAGGATATGGAGGAGCTTGCGAAGATAGCCGAGAAGACTCGGAGAACGGGAGTCGTCTACCTGGGCGGAGGGGTGCCAAAGGACACGATTCAGCTCGCCACCGTCATCAAGTCACTCGTGAGGGGAGGGGAGGAGGAGACACCCCACGACTACGCTATCCAGATAACCGCAGACAGCCCGCAGTGGGGAGGTCTCTCCGGCTGCACCCTCGAGGAAGCGGTCAGCTGGGGAAAGATAGCCTCCGATGCGAGGAAGGCGACTCTCTACTGCGACATCACTCTAGCCCTTCCCATCATCGCCCACGCGATGAACGAGAGGGTGCAGAGGAGGGTCGACCCACCAGACCTGGGGTGGGTCTTTAGCGCCTAATTACCGGCCTGCCTGCTCTTCTGTGGGGCCAACAAGAGCGCCACCTCACTCTCGCAGTCCCTGGCGAGGTCCGACGCGAACCCGAGGTATTCACCTATCTTCGCCGCATATTTCTCCGGGATCGAAAACTTCCCGTTTTCAATCGCTTTCTTGACCTCCTCGTAACCCCTCTCGTTCCCGTCCATCCGCAGCAACAGCTGGACCGCCTCCGCCAGAACCTCCCTGTGTTGGGAGAGGTCTTCCGCCATCCTCTTCCTGTCGACGCTCATCGAGGCGAGGGAGGTCGTGACCCTCTTGCATGCAACAAGGGAATGGGCTAGCGCCTGCCCCATTGTTCTCTTGATCGGCGAGTCGGAGAGGTCTCGCTGCCACCGCGTCACACCCAGTCGGTATGCCAGTAGGGTCATGAGGGAATTCGAGATTTCGAGCTGCCCCTCCGCGTTCTCAAGGTCGACGGGATTCTCCTTCTGAGGCATCGTCGAGCTGCTCACCCTCCCCTTCCGTTCGAAGTGCACCGCGTCGAGAGCCTGGTAACCCCAGAGGTCCCTCGCGAGACCGAGCATGATCGTGTTGATGTTCATCAGGCAGTGGAAGATGTCGGAGTACCTCTCGTTTGGAATCACCTGGGTCGTGTACTTCACGAACTCCAGCCCCATCGATTCCACGTATCCCTTCAGTAGCTCGGGCCACCGCCCGGCGGGTCGTAGGAGCTTGAAGGAGGCGTATGTCCCGACTGCCCCGGAGACCTTCCCCCAAGGCTTCAGACGCTTGAGGTATGCGACCCTCTCGGCGAGTCTGATGGCGAAGTTCGCGAGCTCCTTCCCGAAGGTTGTCGGGATTGCAGGTCTTCCGTGGGTCCTCGCGAGCATCTCCGTCTTCGCCTCCCTCCGGGCTATCTCTGAGAGGTCCACCGCCAGTCTCTCGTACGCGGGAATCATCACAGACTTCAGGGCACTCGAGAGAAGCCTCGCGTAGGCGAGATTGTTCACGTCCTCGCTAGTAAGGCCCAGGTGAACGAAGGGCGCGAGCTCCTCTCGCCCGGAGGCCCGAAGCCGGTTTACGAGATAGACCTCGAGGGCCTTCACGTCGTGCCCGATGCGGACCTCGAGTCCCTTCACCTCCTCGTATGAGACCTCTATCAGAGGGATCTTTGACCTTGGCGCGACCCCGAGTCTCATCAGGAAGGAGAGATACTCCAGCTCGATTCTCGCCCTCTCCTGGACGAGCGACTCCTCCGAGAAGAAGGGGGAGAGCTCCCGAACCTCTTCGCAATACCTGTCGTCTACAGGGGAGAGCGGGCTACCTTTCAATCGTGCGAGACCTCTCCTCTCCGTAGGAGACTAGCGATATCCTTGCTTTCAGCTCCTCTTCAAGCAACTCGATGAAGGACTCGACGGTGCGGGGGAAGCGACCATCGGTCATCTCGGCGTGAAGTAGGGGTTTCAACTCCCTGTACACCGGCTTGACGTCTTCGATGCGGGAGAGCGCCTCGTAAAAATCTTCGATTTCCCGCCCATCCAGCCGATAAGCGGCGCAGACCTTCAGCTCCTTTACGTGCTCCAGGACATCGACCTTCGAGAGGGCGAGCTCCTTTACACCGTTGAGGCGGACCGCGTACCTCAGGGCCACGAGGTCGAGCCATCCCACTCTCCGCGGTCGACCGGTAGTCGCTCCGTACTCTTTCCCGACCTCGCGAATCTTCTCGCCGACGCGCCCCCTGATCTCCGTGGGGAAGGGGCCGGCCCCGACCCTGGTGGTGTAACACTTCAGGACACCCAAGACATCGGTGTTGGTCGAGATGCCGAGGCCTGCGGCCGCGTAATTAGCAATCGTGGGAGCACCGGTTACGTAAGGGTAGGTACCGAAGAAGACGTCGAGGAGGGTACCCTGCGAGCCTTCGAAGATCACCGCCTTCCCTTCCTCGTTCAGCTCGGCGACCCTCGATGCGACGTCTCCCAGCTTCCCCTTCAGGACTTTCCGGGAGAGTGACAGCCACTCGCTGATGCTCGGCGGAGGTTCGCTCAGAAAACGATGGAAGGTCCGGGCCGAATTGAAGTCGAAGTTGTCGGAGAAGATGTCGATGGCCCTAGGGGCGAGGCGGAGCGCTCTCATCGCGTACGCTGGCCCGACTCCTCTTCGAGTGGTCCCGAGGGGGCGTGCACCCCTCATCTCCTCAATCGCTACATCCATGACCTTCTCGAGGGGGGTAACGAGGGTGCACCTCCCATCCACGCGGAGGTCCAGCTGAGTCACTCTTCCCGCGAGGAGCGCGACCTCCTCAGACAGGACGACGGGGTCGACGGCGACCCCGGGCCCTATCAGCAGCTCCTTCCCCTTCGGAGCCCCCGATGGTAGGAGGTGAAAGACGTGCCTCTCTCGGCCGATGACTATCGTGTGCCCCGCGTTGCTCCCACCGTTGAAGCGGGCGACCGCCTCGAAGTCATCCGCGAGATAGTCAACTATCTTGCCCTTTCCCTCGTCTCCCCATTGGAGGCCGACTATCGTTGCGTTCTCTTTCTTCTTCTTCTTCTTCGCCTTAGACAACTTTCTCAATGTCGTGCGGGCGGCTCTCCTTGAGCCCGGCCTCGGACATCCTCAGGAACTCGGCCCCCGTCTGCAGCTCTGGTATCGTCTTCGCGCCGCAGTACGACATCCCCGAGCGGAGCCCCCCCACGAGCTGACGAACGACCTCCTCGACCTTGCCCTTGTAGGGAATCAACCCCTCGACGCCCTCGGGGACGCTCTCCTCGACCGCCTCTTCGACGAGCCCGTTCTTGGACGAACTCCCGTCGGAGTCCCTAACCTTCCTGTCGATAGTCGCCTCGAGCGATGCCATTCCCCGCGTCAGCTTGTACCTGACCCCCTCGCGCAGAATCGTCGGGCCGGGGCTCTCCTCGGTTCCGGCAAAGAGGCTCCCGATCATGACAGTCGTGGCGCCAGCGGCGAGAGCCTTCGTAACATCCCCCGGATTCCTCACCCCGCCGTCGGCGATTACGGGGATATCGTCCTCTGCGGCCGCGTTGGCGCTATCGATGATCGCGGTGAGCTGGGGAACGCCGACCCCCGTGACGATGCGGGTAATACAGATGCTCCCCGAGCCAACGCCGACCTTCACCGCGTCGGCGCCCGCCTTGATCAGGTCGCGCGTTCCGCTCGAAGTCGCCACGTTCCCGGCGACGACCTCGACCTGCCCTAGTCGCCTCCGAATCTCCTTCAGCGTGTCAATCGCGTGTGCCGAGTGGCCGTGTGCGATGTCGACGACGAGGGCGTCCACGTCGACCTCCAGCAGCTTCTCCGCCCTCTCCATGTAATCTCCCTTCACGCCTATCGCCGCGGCGACCCTCAACCGCCCCTTCGCGTCTTTGGTGGCCATCGGGAACCTTCTCCGTTTGACAATGTCCTTCGACGTTATGAGGCCGGCCAACCTGCCGTCCTTCTCCAGAATCGGCAGCTTCTCGATCTTGTTCTTCCGCAGCAGCTCCTTCGCCTGCTCCATCGTGACTCCCTTCTGAGCGGTGATTAGGTTTCCCAGAGGAGTCATCACTTCGCTGATCTTCACGCTGAGGTCCTCCTCGAGGTGGATGTCCCGCACTGTGACGAGCCCCGCGACTCTTCTCCCGGAGTCGATGACCACGATCCCTCCTATGTCGTGCTTCCTGATTACGTCGAGTGCCTCACCTATGGTGCGGTCTGGCAGTAGGGTGATCGGGTCCTCGATCACGATCCCTTCGGACCTCTTGACCTTCGAGACTTCCGCGACCTGGTCCGCGACCGAGAGGAACCTGTGGATGACGCCGGTGTCCATGTTGGCGCTGACGATGGAGATGCTCATCGAGATGTTTCGTGAAAACCTCGTCGTCGTGCTTACGTCTTTGCGCGACTTAATCTCGGAGTATTTGGGAACGAGCAGAACGTCGTCGTAAGTGAGGCCAGTCCGAAACTCTTGGGGAGAAACCCTCACTTGACTGCGCCAAGGGTTCTGGGTTAATAGGCGTTTTTCAGGTCGTATGTCTCTGGTAATTCTCCGTCGGAATCGTTTTGCAGTTAACTTCTATCGGATGTCCGTCTCCTTGGGTGGTTTTTCAGCCATTCACGGTAGGGCCTTCCGAGTCTGATTTGCCAGGTCCAAGAGACAGGAATAGCGACAGCGAGAAACCACAGGAACCCTATGATGGGTGACGAAGTGGGGTTGTTGTAGGAATGCGTCAGACGAAGGATTTCAAGTGCGGCGACACCGACAGCGACATAGGGCCATACCATTAGGAAGAAGTACCTCTGACGGTGTTCCTTCTTCCGGGTCTGTTCCATCATCGGTTGACTTGTCAGGCTTGTTCCACTTTGGTTGGTTTGGCTCTTCCTCTTCCAAGTCCCGCCTTTCTCTGAGTCCTCGGCCGCTGAGATAGCCGATTCCGAGTAAAAGAACCAGATAGAGAAAGCCCTTCTCGAGAAGGAACTCATTTGGAAAAACGCTGTCAAGCCAGTATGCCAAGATGTTGAGTAATGCTACGGCGACGATGACGACTAACACGGCTAACCCGAAAATAGTAGCCGTCTCCGTGTTTCTCTTTTTGTTCTGCAACAACGTCAGCCATTTTGTTATGACCTTGGGCCGATTCCCGCGACTTCTGCTGGGGTCTGGTCTTCTAAAGCTTGGTGAGGTTTCACGAAATTGTAGTGAAGCCTCCGACCTTCCTCGAGGGAAGTCTACATTGACTTCCATCGGATGAACATGTGATAAATCTGGACTCCTTCAGAATGAGCTTAGATCGGACTGCGGCGTCTCCTGAACGTAATACGTGGGGTAGAAAACCCCCTCGTAACCCTCCCTTATCAC
>VBPQ01000008.1:2808-30529 GCA_005877185.1 Nitrososphaerota archaeon | reverse complement strand
GGGAACATCGAGTTATCCCGATTAGCTCCCGTCGACGATTCCCGCAGCGAAGGGAGGGAGGGACAACTACCTCGCCCTCTCCGAGATAGAGGAAGGCGACGCCAGCGAGAATCGAAAAATAAATCTTGGCGAGTCTTCGACAAGAAACGTAGTTTGTGGAACTGGCTTACAGAGGCATCATCCTGAATGCCTAAAGGTTGGTTTGGGCCAAAAGGGAATACCTTGACCAGCAGAACTGATGTGGCTGAAGGTCAGGAGAAGGCAGATTCTCCTCAGGAAATCAAAAGTGTGGCCGGCCCGGTACGATTGACATTGGAGAGATCACCGAGCAAGAGGCAGTTCCTAAAGCTTGCCTTGCTTGCCGGCGGGGCCGCCACAGTTGCGCTTGCATGGCCCCGAGGCGTCAATGCAGGCTCCCTTGGCAATTCTTCAACCTCCCTTGACAACATTACCACAATCACCAAGACGTCAACGTTGAAATTATCCAGGGTTTTCCGATTCTACGACCCACAAACAGGAGCACCTCAGATCTCAGCCTTCCCCGAGACCGACCCGCAAGGGGAGACGCCGCTGGAAATACGCATGAAACACTTCACGGAGATAGAAAACTTCACCTTCATGGGGTTCGTTCTCGCACACGAGTCCGGCGGAACCAAGCCCAAGCCGATATCGACGATAACAGGTCTGCAAGTCCCGGACTCCGAATTTCAAAGTCTGGTTAACTTGGCGCAGACCGACAGTCTGACCGACGAGCAGTTGGGGGACACATTGCTCGATGTGGGAATCAACTGGGAGCACTTCGTTGCTTCAAACGACAGCATTCTTATCCCCGACCAGCCAACGAAGATAACGGACGCTGCAATGCAGGCGAAGATCGACTCGCTCGACCAAATCACAGAAGCATTGGTTGCGGAGGTCAACCTCCGCAGCATCGACAAGGGAAAGCGAAGACACAGAAACCTTTGAGCGGAAGGCTAGGCTTTTTTCACGCGGTGCCAGTCGAAGAAGAGGGTTATCATTTCCGGTCGAGCGTTTTTTGGCATTGTAGCTGACGCGAAGGCGTACATCGCGATCCGGCTTGCGCATGAGATGAGGAAGCCTTCAGAATTAGCACCTCTAGCTCAATACTTTCTTCCTGAAAAAAGATAGTGAAAAATCTCGCATACTTACTTATAGCGCAATCGCTATTCAAATCGGACGGAGGCCATTGGGAACGAAGCAGACGACGAACGGGATGGAGCTTTCCGCGATTTGCGGCGGCTGCGGCAGGGCAGCCTACGTTAGCGAAGGCTTCAGGTACTGCTACACCTGCCGGAAAATAACGATCGAATGCAAGTGCCGGACTGTCGTGTAGCTAGGCTGGCAGGGGTCCCGAAGACCTGGCCGATTCTTTGGAACCAGGCTTCGCATGGTGTTAGGGAATTCAAATCGCGGGGTACAATAGAAGAGAGAGTCGGGTGGAGATTGCCTGAAAATTTTTTCGGAAGGGATTAGGCTTTCGAAAATAAGAACCACCTAGTCTGCTTTCGCATAGGGCGGTCGTTCATAATTGTTAGATCCCTACGAGCTCCCTAAAGGGAATACTTGACCAGCGGAACGTTCGAAAGGTTCAGGCTCTTCAAGCATCAGCAGCTCAGTGTTCTCCAATCGAAGTCATCGCCTAGGGTCCGATTTCCTTTTCTCCAGCAGACGCTCGCAATAAGTTTGACACCTTCTCGGCACGTGAAAGAGACCCGTTTCTCGAACTGATGACTCCCCCTTCTCGTCAAAACTTCTCCCCCGGGGCGACGCCCGAGGGGCCTGGTCAAGAGTAAGCTCCCCGCCCGCAGCATGGGGACCGAAGGCGAAAGCTATAAGAGAACGCGAAGGCTCGACGCGGCGATATTGGCTTTCGTCGTGTCGAAGGCCCGGCGCGCCCTTGGCCGCGCAGCAGCAGCTGGAATCGTCATTATCCTAATTGCAGTCGCCGTGGGAGGATACTACTACTACCAGACTCTCCCCACGGCACCCACGGGGCCGTCAACAATCAAGGTAGGCATGACAATGCCCCTCTCAGGTTCGCTCGAGGCCGACGGCGTGATGAGCCTTGACGGGCTCAAGCTCTGGGCCCATAATGTCAACGCCTCGGGGGGAATATACGTGTCGAGCCTGGGAAGGAAAGTGCCGGTGCAGCTCATCTATTACGATGACACCTCCGCCACGTCCGTGGTGTCAACCGACTACCAGCAGCTCGTCGCGCAGGGTGTGAACTTTCTGGTAGCCCCCTACTCGAGTGGTCTCACCCTCGCCGCCGCTCCGATCGCTGAGGCGAACCACCTCCTGCTCCTCAGCCATGGCGGGGCCTCAGACTCAATCTGGACGAAGGGCTACAAGTACGTCGTGGGTGTCCTGAGCCCGGGCAGCAAGTATATGCTGCCCGTCATCGACATGCTGAAGAACCTCAACAGCTCCGCCCCCCTTAAGGTCGCCTTCTTCTACGGGAATGACGCCTTCTCGATTTCTGTCGTGAATGGAGCCTCGGCCTACGTCAATTCCACGAGCGGCTTCAACATCGTCTACAAGCAGTCCTACGATGAGTCCGCCACGAGCTACACAGCTCAACTCTCTCAGATAGCGGCCCTCAACCCCGACGTCCTCCTGGGAGGAGCGCACTTCGTGGACGGCGAGACCATCATGAAGAACATACAGTCCCTCGGTCTGCACTTCAAGATGGTGGCTCTTCTCGTGGCCCCGGACGACCCCCACTTTCTCTCCGACCTGGGCAGCCTCGCGGGGTACGTCGTGGCGCCATCGCAGTGGGAGTCCAGCCTCGACTTCTCAAGCTTCACCTCCTACTTCGGGAACATCACGAGCAGTCAATTCTTCACGCAGTTCAACTCGACCTACAAGATGCCTCCAAACTACGAGGCCGCGGAAGCTTACAACACCGGGCTCGTCCTGCAGAGGGGCATCATCGATAGCGGGTCACTCAACTCGACGGTCGTGAGGAACCAGCTCAGCAGCGAGAACTTCTACACCTTCTACGGAAAATTCCAGCTGGGCCCGACAGGAATACAGGCCGGGCACACGATGGTCGTGATGCAGTGGCAGAGCGGGGCGAAAAAGGTGGTCTGGCCGAAACCCGTGGCAACGTCGGCCCTCGTCTACCCGTCGCCGTAGGCCGCGAAGGCTTTAACCAACAAGCCGTCGAAGAGGGCCATAGGTTGATTCTCCCGGAGCTCGTGGTGCTCGGAGTAGCGTACGGTCTCCTCTTCGGAGTCCTCGCGCTCGGTCTCACCCTCGTCTGGGGGGTCATGAAGGTCGTCAACATCGCGCACGGCGACTTCGTCACCGTCGGCGCATACTCCAGCTACTGGTTGTTCACGCTAGCCGGGGTCCACCCCATCCTCTCTCTCCTCTTCACGATCCCGTTCGGATTTGGGCTCGGCCTTCTCGTCTATCTGGGGCTGGTTCGCCGCGTCGCGAATGCCCCGGAGCTGATGTCGCTCTTCTTGACCTTCGGGCTCTCGACCCTCATCAGCAGCCTCCTGCTGAACCTCTACTCCCCGAACCAGCGAGGGGTCCCCATCTCGTTCCCAAGCATAAACGGGCTGGGAGTTGTCTTACCCGGCAGCGTGGCGATCGCTGCTGCCTACTCAGTAGTCGTCGCGGTGCTTCTTCGCCTCTTCCTGAGGAGAACGTTCTGGGGGAAGGCGATTCGGGCCGTGACGGAGGACAGGGAGGCCGCGCTCTTGATGGGCATCAACCCGGAGGCGGTGAGCCTCCTCTCCTTCGGGATTGGGGTAGCGATCGCCACCTCCGTGGGTTCGATCGTGATTCTGCTTCAGGCCGTCACGCCGACGGTGGGTGGAGACTTCACTCTCCTCTCCTTTGTGATAGTGGTTCTCGGTGGCCTCGGAAGCCCACTCGGGGCCCTGATCGGAGGGGTCGTGATAGGGGTGGTCAACAACGTGGCTTCGCTCTACCTGAACGCGGCTGTCACCCCAGCGATAGGCTTCATAGTACTCGTCGTCGTGCTAATCGTGAGACCGTCGGGGATAGCGGGTTTGAAACCTGATTGAAGCCGAACCCACAACGCCTCGCTCCCCTCGCTCTTCCGGTCGCGGCGGCGGTCCTTCTCTATGTCGCGCCGAATTACGCGGCAGGCACCTCGCTTCCCTTCATCATCCTGAACTGGATAGTTCTCGCGGAGAGCTTCAACATGTTCGCTGGTCTCACGGGGTACGTCAACTTCGGCCACGTCGTCTTCTACGGTGTGGGCGGATACATCGGCGGGCTCCTCATGGCTAACTCGATGGCCTCGCCCTATGCTGCTGTTCTCGCAGGGGGCCTCGGGTCAGCACTGCTCGCGCTGGGTATGAGCCTCCCCACCACCAGGCTCCGTGGTGCGTACTTCGCGATAGCGACCCTCAGTATAAACGAAGCTGTCTTCGTCATATTCGATAACTGGGATGCGGTTGGCTCCGCGCCCGGCTTCACCATCCCGATCGCCGACTACCTGCCTCTCCAGGTTTACTACGTGATGGCCATAGTGGCTGCCCTCTGCGTCGCGACAATGTACTTCATGACGAGGTCGAAGTTCGGTGTCGCAATGCAGGCGATAAGACAGCAAGAGAAGACCGCGAGTTCGATCGGAGTGAACGCGGCCTTCTACAAGACGGTCGCTCTCGTCATAAGTGGTTTCTTTGCAGGGCTGGCGGGGGCGCTCGCGATCTGGCAGATTGCATTCATCGACCCGACGAACGCCTTCGACGTGAGGGTGACGCTGAACTCGATCTCTATGGTGATGCTTGGAGGGCTGGGGACGGTTGTGGGGCCGATAATAGGTGGAACGCTCCTCTATGGGGTCGGGGACTACCTCGACCGGAGGTATCCGTTTCTGCACCTGATAGTCCTGGGCGTGGTGATAATCGGGGTGGTCATGGCGATGCCCCAGGGAATCGTAGGGGCGTCGAGGAGGTTCTTCCAGGCGCGTCGTATTCGAAGAGAGGAGTCGGAGGGAGACGGATCCAATTCTCGAGATCTCGCACATCTCTAAGAGCTTCTCTGGGCTCGTGGTGCTGAGCGATGTCAACTTTTCCTTAGCCGAGGGAGAGATCCTGGGGCTGATCGGCCCCAACGGAGCGGGGAAGACCACGCTCTTCAACATCATCTCGGGGATGCTCAAGCCGGACAGAGGCAAGGTCCTCTTCGGGGGGAGGAACATCACCGGCAAGGCACCCCACAAGATTTCCAGGATGGGGATTGCCAGGACTTTTCAGATTCCCCAGCCCTTCCCGGAGATGACGGTCCTCGAGAACGTCCGCGCCGCTTCGATGTTCAGCCACGGAGGGGGGAAAGGCAGGCTCCCCAAAGACCCGGCAGAGATCTGCGGTCTGCTCGGCCTCGGAGGGAAGAAGATGCACGAGCCGGCCAGGAGGCTCACCGGAGGAGAGAAGAAGAGGTTGGAGGTGGCCCGCGCCCTGGGCACATCACCGGGGTTGCTTCTCCTAGACGAATTCGCGGCCGGGCTGACCGTCGCAGAAACCAAGTGGGCCTCTGAGATGATAAGGAAGCTCTCAAAGGAATTCGGGCTCACCCTCGTCTGGACGGAGCACGTCATGCGCGTCCTGATGCGGACGGTGGAGAGGGTCGTGGTCCTGCACCACGGATCCGTGATAGCCGAGGGTGCTCCAGAGGCAGTCGTGAAGGATCAGGGCGTGCTCGAGGCCTACTTTGGGGGGAGCTCCGCCTGAGCGGAAGGCCGCTCCTGGAGGCCTCCAACCTCGACGTCTACTACGGGGAGACGAGGGCTCTTTGGGACGTTTCTTTCACGGTCGAAGGAGGGGAGCTCACGGTTCTCCTCGGCTCCAACGGAGCAGGGAAGACGACGTCCCTGCGAACCGTGCAGGGGGTTCTCAAGCCGAGGAGCGGGCGGGTGGTCTTCCGCTCCCTGGAGATAAGCGGACTTCGGGCTAACAGAGTCACCTCTCTCGGTATCTCCCTGGTTCCAGAGGGGAGGGGGCTCTTCACCAGGATGACGGTGGAGGAAAATCTGGACATGGGCGCCTTTACGAAGCACGCCCGCGGTAAGGTCAACGACAACAGGGAGTTTGTGTACGACCTCTTTCCCATCCTGAAGGAGAGGCGCGGCCAGCGCGCGGGCCTCTTGAGCGGAGGGGAGCAGCAGATGCTCGCGATCGGGAGGGGACTCATGTCGAATCCAGAGCTGCTGATGCTCGACGAGCCTTCCCTCGGCCTGGCGCCTGTGGTCGCCTCAAAAGTCTTCGAGGTCCTCGGGGAACTCAGAGAGAAGACGGGGATCACGATTCTACTCGTGGAGCAGAACATCGAGGCGGCGCTCGCCATAGCGAACCGGGCGTACCTGCTGGATACAGGGAGAGTGATGTTCGAGGGGAAGCCGGAGGAGTTTCGCGCGAACGCCTCCCTGAGGGAATCCTATCTGGGTCTGTAGAGTCCTCGACAAGCTGCCAGCAGCCGACGAAGGGTTTGAAGGCGAGCGGTGATAGAGGAACAATCCTCGAACGGCTACCGACTCGGGCGTGGGTACGGGAGGGGCGGCCACGAATTCTGACGCAGGATGGGAGTCGAATCGCCTCTTCAGGCTAGTCTTTCCACTCCTCTGCAGGCCCTATGTCCTGAAGGCTTTTTATCCGATGGACCGGGAAATTTCAGCGCAACCGGGATGACGATACTTGACAAGCTGGCCAGCTCTCTCAACCGAAGAGATGAAGTTCCCAATCAGCAGCTCGCGATGCAAATCGTTGACGGGAACGACGAAAAGGCTGTGAAAGAACTCGTCAGGAATCTTAGAAATAGAGATCGAGAAATCCAGAGCGACTGCATCAAGGTTCTCTATGAAGTCGGGGAGCGAAAGCCGGATTTAATTGCCGAGTACGCGGGAGAGTTCTCATCCCTTCTCGACAGCGACAACAATCGATTAGTTTGGGGAGGGATGGCTGCTCTCGATCAGATTGCGCTGGCGAACCCCAAGACCATTTACGGGATGCTACCGAAGATTGTTGGCTCCGCAGAAACAGGTTCCGTCATCACCAGGGACCATGCGGTAGGCATCCTGATTAAGCTCGCATCACTGGCTCAGTACAGAGAGACGGTGACCCCGCTGCTCATAGAACAGTTGAAGCGCTCTCCGACCAACCAGCTTCCTATGTACTCTGAGAACCTCGTGCCGATAGTCACGGAGAAGAACAGAGCGGCCTTCGTCAGGACACTCACCTCGCGGCTCGATGACATCGAGAAGGCGGCTAAAAGGAAACGAGTCGAAAGAGTGATAGCGAAGCTGAGAGGGTCGCCCGTCCGAGGGTAATCTGACAACCTCTCCGTATCAGATGCGGACGAAATCAGTCCTGTGAGAAATTCTGGATGGAACACTCTTCTCTCCGCCCGGCTGCGACGTGACAACGCCAGCCCCCGGGAGAGTGTGCGCCCTCGATGGTACTCTCAGGCTGACCAAACCCACCTATGCCCGAGAAGGCGTTGCTCGTCGTTAAATACGACGGAGGCTGATTGAAATGCGCAGTCAGTTGAAATCTCCGCGTCGGAGGCGACGATAACACGAACGAGGACGAGAGGCTCCTGGAGATCGCAGGCTTGAGCGGCATTGTCGCCGGGATCATCTTCTTTCTTTTGACGTTCATCACGGGGGGTCTAGGGTCGGCCACCGAACCCGCGTTCGTCTCTGGCGGGTGGCCGCAGTTCCTCGCCCAGTGGTTCACAAACTACGCGCCTTTGGGCGAGATGGTAGGACTCGGTATGGTGGGGCTCGCGGCCATTATGATCTACCTGACTCTCTTCCGGACACTGAAGGTAACGAGTCCTAACTACGCCCTGATCTGTCTCGGGTTCGGGGTCATTGCGTCAGCAATCCTCGTCAGCTTCCTAGTCTTGCGATACTATGCGCTTTTCTCGGCAGCGATAGTCTACAACTCCGCGGCGGGTTCGGAGAAGCCAACGGTAATCAACATGGCCAGGGTCTTAGTCTACTCCACGTACGGGCTTTTTTTCACACAAGGAGTGTTGTGGATTTTTGCCTTCCTCGGGACGGGAGTGGCGATCCGAAGCAGCAGGACATTCGGGAGGGGCTACTCTTGGATGAACGTCGCCTTCGGGCTGCTTTTCATACTCCTCGTCGCGATTGCCGCGGAGGGCTTTGCGACGCCCGACGCACCGAACACAGCCTTTCTGTTCATCGGGTTAACGTACGTCGTCTGGACGATAGTCCTGGGACAGAAGCTTTACCGCCTTTCGAGACCCTGGTCTTGAGTGTCATGTGACGACCGCAGCCGAGAAGGGAACGCTGTCCGGCTGGTCGTATCAGGACCCGTTTTGAAGCTTTCAATCGTCGTCATGAGGTTCGCGTTTTGGACGATTGTGGGCCGCTTTATTCTTCCGTGAACCTGATTCTCGCTGTCCCCAGAAACTTGCGCCTTCTCCGGCTGTCGGGTAGGCTGAGATGCGTCACCCTTGCTGATAGTCCAAAAGACGTCGCTTCCCAGTCTTGGTCACCTCGAGCGCTGTTCAGCTACTGGTCTTCATCATGCACTTCTCATCCCACCTGATCGAGTTGCTAGCTCCACCCGCATCACCGAGTGCATTCTCGGCAGAAGCGCCACCGTTGCTTGCCGGCCTTGTTGCTGTGGCTCTCTCCCCAGCCGTCTACGCGAGGAAAGAGGTTCAACCCTCTTTGCGCCTCTAGCTCCTCGCCCACATTCCTCGGTCACCTACCGATTTCCGCCTTAAAGCCACCCAAGGCAATCCAGTCGAGCAGCGAGTGGTCTCCATCGCAGGAAGTCGTTCTAACTGACAAATGCCAGCCCGCAGACCCCAGTATCGAATCGACGTGAGGCTGGGGTTCTGAGGAAAATGGATCTACGTGCGCTCATGAGAACACGCGATCACCAGTGAAGGCTCACTCTGCAATTCCTTGCAACTTCGAACGGGTTGGTGAGTGAATCTTTCAACATCATCATAGACTTTTACTTAATAAAGCATCGGAAAGATTCTCGCATAGAGGCTTATAGATTCTAAAATCAATTCTATCGGGTAGATACCCGAAGCTGAAATCATGAGACAGGAGATGGATATTCCTGCCGTCTGCGGGAAATGCGGGGGGAGCGCTCTCGTCAGGGGAGCTGTCAGGTACTGCATCGCCTGCGGCAAGATAACCGTAGAGTGCAATTGCAAGACCAAAGTCTAGCGTCCTTCCCGCACGGGCTCCGCGTGCGATTCTACTACTGCTGAGTGCCCCGAACCCGCCACTCGCAAGGTCGGCGCCAGCATCTGATGGAAGTCTGCGTCAATCCGCTCAAGAAATCCCCTCTTGCGCCTGAGACACAGGTGACGCGGTTGTGGAAGAGGAATCCTCGAATCTGGTGACCAACAGAAAAGATTCGAGGAATCGTGGTCCGTCCCGTTGAATGGAAGTGCTCTCGGAAAGAAGGGCGATCCTTCTCGACTATTTTGGCGGTCAGATTGATTCATACCAGATTGATTCATACTCGATTACTGACTTGAAACGCGAGTGCAGAGGTTTAGTTAGACTACAGGTCAGTCGCGCGGCGGCCGCGCCCGAGCTTCCTCACCTCTCTTAACCGAGGTTTAACCAAGTAAACACACTGGTCAAGACTTCTGTCTTTCTAATCTATACCATTGCTTCACAACTCACTTATCTTGTAGAAGAGATGAACCAATGCTTTGGTATGCGATGAGGTTAAGCTGGATAGCTCGTGCCCCGCGGACCTCCCAGACGTGGTCGTCGACGAGGAAAACAAGTCGGTCAGCATTTGTGGAAGCTCACTGTGGCGACGTGTCGGGGACCTGCCGGGAATCTTCGTAGGAATAATGAGCCACGAAAGCATTCATCTCACTCTGCTCAAGCTTGACGGGAATTCATCGGGTAACCTCGACGATGTTGCGAGCCTGTCGGCAATCTCACGCAGCTTGAAGGACATGGTCCTAGTAAGTAGATACAAGCACGGAATGATAGGCTTCCACCTCTAAGAAATAGGAGTGGAGCTAGCCCGATTTCGATGCGGGTAGCTCCTTCAGCCCCGCAAGCTCCTTGACGTTCTTAATGCTCACTTCCAGGTTCTTCTTGACGGTCCTGTTCACGACGAGGACGCTCAGAGGCTTTCCGAGGTATCCCGATGAAGCCTCGTACTCGGCCTTCGACGTTGCCCTGGTTCCTTTGTTCGTTGGCTCGAAGGTATGTGCTGACGAGTGTCTTCATGAATCCGCCGGGTAGTTGCTTGACGACGAGTTTCTTCTTGGGAGAACCTCGGTCGTCTCCGTTGTTGCTTGGACTCGTCGGCCGGCTATCTTCGCCATTACGGTGACCTCCTGCCCGACCTGCGCCAATCGGGTGGGTCGGCGTTGACAGAGATGGTGTCGGGGAATATCTTGGGGACAAGGGATTGGTCTGCTGCAATCTTCTAGACCGTCTCGGGAGATGCGGCTATCTCGATGCTCCTCTCGAAAGCTGGCATCGAAAAAAAGTTAGCTCAAAGAGTATCTCATAAAGCCTGAAAGAAACTGGCCTGATCACGGCATCAACAAAGCGCGATGAGGTGGTCGCTCGCTAGATTGGCCCTACTTTCACGGAACACCGATGGCTTCTCGGGTCGACTCTTGCTTCCGAAAGGTTGAAGCTCGACCAGTTCTCGCACTTTGGGCAGCGTATCTGTCTCGACTTCCCTAACCTGATCAGCGTAAGGGAGACAGCAGGAACCCATTGGTAGTCGAACTCGAACCCGCACTCTCCGCACTTCAGGTGCGAGAGCTGAACGACGCGGAGTGCCGCAAGGTCCGGCCTCAGCGAAGCCATGACCCCCTCTCTCACCCGGCCTGTGCTTTTAGCCGTTGCTGTTCTGCAGCGATGTTAGACCGAACAAAGCCCGCGAAATGGTTCTGCGTTACGCTGCCGAGGGCAGCTCCGAGCACGCCGGTGACGGCAGCGCCGAGCAGGGGCGCGACCGCATCCGAGGGAGGCAGTGCGCCCGAACCAAAGAAGGCGAAGGAGTAAGGATACAGGAGCCAGTAAGAGAGGAGGCCGAGCGAGCCGCCCGTGAGGAGGAGGCCGTTCAGTCCGAAACTACGCGCTCCTCTCCAGATCAGCTCGACCGCCAGGGCCGCAACGATTGGGAAGGGGAAGAATACTAGGTCGCGAGTAAAGAAGTAGACTAGCGCCGCGTTGACGGTCAGGAAGCTGAAGGACGCAGTCACGATCGGGCCGAAACGATCGATCACCGGGAGGGTAGAAGCCACTATCGCCCCTGCGACAAGCGCCCCCGTGAGGAGGTAGACGTAGCCGGCCGCGTCTCCCGCGAAGGCCGCGACGTACGAGGCCGACCCCAACGTGAGAAGCCAGATCGAAGAGACGAAGATCATGGAGCTCTTCGCGAGGGAGCCGCCGACGTTTGCAGCCAGGAGGGAGGTTGCGGCGACTAGGCCTCCGAGCGAGACCACCAGCATCGAGATGACGAAGAGGCCGTGAATGGCGAAGTGCAGCACGCCGTTGTTGAAGAAGTAGACGATGACTTGATGATAGAGTTCGTTGATAAGGCCCGTAAGGAGTTCCGCGGCCCCTCCGACTAAGGCGATACGGAGCCCTGCGCTCGAGACGAGCCAGTTCGCTTCAACCCTCTTCGTTTTCAAGCCAAGCCAAACCGCAACCAAGCCCGTCAGGGAGGCTGAGTAGAGCGAGAGGTGCGCGGGGTTCAGGGGAGGGTCGAATGTCGTGAAGACGAATCTGTGCGAAAAGACGTCGGCGTATCCCGAGACCGCCTGCGAGATTGAGGAGACAGATAGCAGGAGCAGGATCTTGGCGAGCGAGGGCAAGACGTCATCTTGGTCACCCTGAGCATAGATAAGCGGTTCTGAGAATCCTTCATATCAGACGTAAGTAGTATTCTCTCTTGCCTTCAAGGGTTGGATGTGGAGGGGCGCCGAGGCCTTCGAAGAACTCCCCGGAAGTGCTGGTCCCGTTCGTGAACCCATGTTAACGGAGCCAGCATAACCCTGCCACACTTAAATATGGAGAGATAGCCTCCGATATCCATGGTCTATATCCAAGACGAGGGTAGCGAGTTCGACGCGCCGATAGACAAGGTCTGGAAACTGGCCCAATCTGAGGCATACCACAAGCACTCATTCCAGAAGAACCAGTCAGTGAAGATGGAGGGCGAAGCGTCCCTCCTGAGCTTCGACACACCGACACCCGACGGAAGGACGATACATCAAACAATCAAGATCACGCCCGTACCTCCTATCGGAGAAATCCTGGAGTATGTGGAGGGAGACTTCGCAGGAACGAAGGCCTTCAACTACTACACCCCGAAGGGAAAGAAGACAGGCGTAACTGTCGTGGGGGAGTGGGTCTCGAAGTCCATGCCGGCTGACCAGCTCAAGAAGATGGTCATGAAGAACCTCGAGACTGCCTTCAACGAGGACCAGCAGAATCTGAAGAACGTCAAGTAGGGAACGGCCACGGGAGTGGCCTCCCACCCTACTTTTGTTCTCTTTCTTCAGGAGGGGTCACGTAGAAGTCTGCATCAAGTCGTCCATAGAATTCCCTGGGTTGCCTCAGGGATGCATCGCCAACCGACTGAAAGATAAGTTCTATGATTAGCTTCTTCATCGAGATGCCTCGCTGGACTTCTGACATGAGAGCCATATTCCAGGGCGATGGGTATAACGGTGGACTTCCTGGAAGTCAAAAACGGGATGGGTCCTCCACCAACCGGCCAACTTCACATCAATTCAGGCGCTTGTAAGGACGATCGGGCGGTATGACGAGCGAAACGGATAAGGCCCCAACCTTCGATGCGTGAGGGGTGTTAAACAGCAACTTTTCTGTCGCGGTTGTGGTATCAAACGGAAAGAGGTCGGCGATGTGGTACAGCGAGAAGCTCGGCTTCGAGTCCTCGGTCCAGGGGCACTGGGTCACCGTCTGGCCAAAGGGCGCGGGCTGGAAGATTCACCTCTGTCAGAAGCCGAAGAACAAGCTTGAGCCTGGGAACACTGGTATCTCCTTCTACGCGAAGGACGTCGAGAGAACCGTGAAGGAACTCAAGAAAAGAGGTGTGAAGTTCGAGACGGAGTTCACCAAGACCGAGTGGGGAAGTCTCGCGATGTTGAAGGACCCAGACGGCAACGACATCTGGATCAATGAGGATGCGCCCTAGGGCGGTCGTCGCAATAGCTTCGACGATTCCCGTCGTGTTGGGAGGCTACATGCTCTTCGACGGAATGCACGCGCTTCTCCTGGGGAGTTACTTCGGGCCTGGAATCGGGCCCTGGGCTTTCCTGGTCTCGCTAGTGGGGGTAGACCCGGCCTCGATGGCAGCCCCTTTCGTTGTCGAGGGATCCCTCTGGCTCTTCTTCCTCGTTTCGGGGTCTTACCGATGGTGGTGGGCCTGGTACGGAAGGGTCGTCACAGCAATCGCGACGCTATGGTACCTCCCCTTCGGGACGGTACTATCGCTCGTCCAGGTTGCGGTCTTGGTCAGGTACAGGAACTTGTTTAGGTCGTAGCCAAACGGCTACTCTGAGCCGCCCTCTTTCTTCCCGGCTTCGTACTCCTTTCTAGCCCTCCCCAATGCCCTGGCGAGTGCCGGGATTTTCGTGGGGCCCCAGAGGAAGATGACGACCACTATCACTCCAATGATTATCCACTCGAGTGGGTCCAAGGCCATGGGCTGTTTAGTCGCGTCGCCATTATTAGAAGATTTGCCTGAACGAGGGGACCAACTACGCGGGGAGGACTGTCAATTCTCCCCTCATTGTTGTCGGATGGAACGTGCAGCCGAACGGGAAGATACCTGCTTCGGTTGCCACGAACCTTATGTCTTGATGCTGCCCCGGAGCAAGGTCGACGTTGATCTGGTAGGATGGTAGAGTGAACGTGTGATGGGTATCATCGGCCGTATTGTAGAAGTGTATGAGTATTGAGTCTCCCTGGTTCACGGTAATCTGGTTGGGTGAAAAGATGTAGTGTGGTATCCCGACCACCGTTTCGTTGAAGCTCTCTTCCGGCGTTACGAGGTAGAACACCCAGGCCTGAGGAGATCGAGCCCTCCCGGCAGCCGAGTTGTAGGAGACGGCCAGCGCCGCCCCCGCAATCACGATTGCGATTCCAGCGACGACTATCGGAACTCGAGTTCCTCCCCGCTGGGTAATCAAGCCACGACCGTAGTAGTAGCTTGTGGTCCGCTACTTAAATGCTACTATCGTGATAGTGGCTACGGCACAGTCACCGCTGCTGAGCTTCCGGGAGTGCAGACTCGAGTTGAGCCCTCTCTGTCTGTTTCAGCAGGCGGTTTATCCTCTCCTTTACCGAAGGCTTCACTCTCATGTCGCCCTCTGAGATTGACGACGTCAAGTCACACGCGACAGAGTTCGTGTTTGAGGAGATCTTCAAGAGCGCTGAGGCCAGAGCTTTTGGCTTCCCGGTGAATCGCATCGCGACCTCGTCGGCAAGCAGCTCCTTCTCCCTCGCGTACAACCGTTCCACGAGGCGGAGCGCCGGGTCGAAGAACAGGACCCTTCTGTAGGCCGAGATGAATATCTTGGCACGCGTGTCGTCATTCTTGATGTGTGCAAGCTCGTGAGTGACTACTGCCTGCATCTCTTCCCTGTCGAGGAGCCTCTCCAACCCGTCGGAGAAGACTAGGGCCGCCCTCCTCTTTCCTCCTATGCTATAGGCGAGAGGCGAGTCGCTTGGCGACCTTAGCAGAGCTAATCCACTCAGGCCCATCGTCTCCATTATCCGTTCGAGAGGGAAGCAAGAGACCTCCTGCGCTGAGACGGAATCCTTCTCGAGACGCTTGATCATCGCCCTCGGGACGCTGAGGGTCACGAAGACGGAGAAAGGAACGGTTGCAACGAGACCTGTGAGGAGAGCGAGCCCGAGGACCACCTGCACGGCTCTCTCCCCGGCGGTGGTGTAGAGCCCCAGAAACTGGTTACAGAACACAAAACTCGCGGCGACGAACACCCAGCCGAAGACAACCGTGGAAAATAGAGTGAAGAGCACCCCTACGCGGAGCCGGGGGCTGCTGCGCCCAAGGGAGAAGATGACTAGCAGAGCCGCGGCCACGGCGCAGAAAGCGAATATCGTCGTGATGACCAGGGAGTTCGCGAAGTAACTCTCTATGAAGTCGAGCAGGCTCACCTGTTCTTCTTCCTCCTCTCGATCTCACGCCTGACCTCCTCGCTCTCATCAGCGGATATCTCATCCAGCCGGTCGTATATGTTGGAGATGGCGGAGGGCCCAAAGGCCTTTACCAGCTTGTCTACCGTCCTTGTCACAATTCTTCTCTCGGGCGCGGGGTCCCGGGGATAAGCGTAGATGTACCGAGTACCGCCTCTCCCTGTGGCTGTCTCCCTCGTCAAGAGTTTTTTCTTGTAGAGCCTGTCCAGAGTCGTGCTGACGGTGGTGTACGCGACATCCCTTGTCCCCTTCATCAGGTCCATGACTTCTGAAGCCGAACCCTTCCTGAGCGTCTTCACGGCCTTGATGACCTCAGCTTCTAGGTTCCCTATCTCCACCAGAGCACCGTAATCCTCCCTCTCTACGGATGGAAAAGGCTTTGCCACAACAACCTACTACCATTATAGTAACATATAAATCTCACTTTGGGGGAGGTCGTCCGCCTTGCGCAAGCTCTCGATTCTTGCTTGGACACTCGCTGTGATTCTGGTGGTGAGCACCCCCGTCTTCGCCGCTGGGGACTTCACGGTCGCGGCGACGCCCAGCTCAGCGGCTGTTACCGCAGGGAACAGCATGGGGTACACGGTGACCGCATCCCCCACGAGCGGGTTCAGCGGCCCCGTGACCCTCGCGTTTTCTGTTTCTCCACCGTCGGCCGAGGTAAGCATCTCGTTTGCCAAGAATCCTCTTCAGCCCTACACCGCGTACGGCTACGAATATCCCGACGGTACCACAATGACGGTGACGACGACGAGTAAGGCGGCAGGTGCATTCACGATCACGGTGACGGGGACTAGCGGCTCTCTCTCACATTCTGCCTCGGTCAGTCTCCAGGTGGCGGCACCTACAACCACGACTAGCACGACGACAAAATCCACCACGAGTACCACGACAACCTCGAGCTCTACAACGACGACCAAGACGACCTCTTCCACGACAACAACTTCGAGCGCACCCTCGACCGGCACGACGACGACTTCGAGCGCGACGCAATCGCCGTCCACCAGCTCGGCGACTACGACAATCACCCTCACTACCCAGCAGAACACTCCGCAGAGCGCAACGAGTGGTCCGGACATCACGCTCATCGGGGCCGGTGGCATTGTTGCGGTTGTCTTCGCGGCTGTCGTGATAGCTCTGGCGAGAAGACGCGGCGGCGCCGTATGAGGAGAGATGGCCGAGAGTCGCGAAAGAGACTCGTTAACTAAATAACAGGGTTCTGCCGCGAACTAACCTTCAGGGATGTCACTCAGCGAGCGCGCTCTTTCAGCCCTGAAGGAGCTCGGGTTGACCGGCACAGAGATCAAAGCGTACATCTCTCTGCTGCGGGGAGGTACGATGACCGCGAATGACGTGAGCCGCGAGGCAAGGATTCCTTACTCGAAGGTCTACGAAGCCCTCGAGTCGCTGCACGGGAAGGGCTGGGTCGATGAACAGAAGAGCAGGCCCGTCGTCTTCACCGCGAGGCCGCCTGACACCGCCATCGAGGAGTTGAAATCCAGGTACGAGGCCGATAGGAGGGAGAAGGAGCAGTACGCCCTTCAGGAACTGATGGGGGTACAGAAGAACAAGAGAGAGCAGGAGAAACAGGACATCTGGATCGTGCGAGGGTACGCGGAAATCTTGTCTCGGGTGAAGAACCTGCTCTTGAATTGCCGAACCGAACTGCTCATCGCTCTACCACCTCAGCTGCTGCCTTTTACGGAGCAGGTCCACCCCCTGATGGCGACGCTGAAAGAGAAGGGCGTAAAGAGTCAGCTGCTGACTTCGCCATCCATTTCGGCCGCCGATATAGACCAGCTGGCGAAGGTTGCCGAGGTGAGGGCAAGGAAGACCATGTACGGCGGTGGCGTTATCGCTGACGCGAGGGAGGTCGTGCTGTTGCTGGGCGGCGGTGAACAGGCAAACCAGCCCCTCGCAATCTGGGCCGACCATCACGGGCTGGCTAGTTTCGCGAAGGACTACTTCGAGTTCCTCTGGAACTCCAAGGACACGACAAAGGTTCCCTAGAAACCGCTTCCCAGAAGAAAGACGAGAATCATCGTGGCGTAGAGGATAATCAAGCTCGCCATTATGGACTTCTCTATCCTGACGCTCGAAGAGACACTTATCCCCGCAGCCAGGATCGTCGCGCTCCAGGCCTGAAAGACTACCAAGGCAACGGTCAGTATGTTCCTGTTTGCGGAGAGGCTCAAGAAAGAGGAGATCTCGGAGATGACGAGGGAGAAGATCACGACGGGGAGAAACGATAGGCTGCTCGATGCTGCCAGGGGCAATAGGTTGGGCCTGTCGTGAAAGATAGCCAAAGTCGCCAAATAGCTCGTCAGAATTAGCGCTCCCAGGCTCAGTAGGTAGCTTCCAACCGAGAAGAGGGCGCTGGAGGCGGGGGTGAGGTAGAGGAGCAGGGCTTCGTCTCGGGTGTAGAGCATCGCCGCGGCGAACGCAGCGGAGAGAAAGAAGAGGGACAGGATAGACCTTCGACTGCTGGCCGTGATACTCAAGAGAAGATATCTGGGGGCGATGATGGTCTCCGCGTAGTCTCTGAACCGTCCTGAACTCTTGAAGTTCAGGGGCACATCCTTGATCGACACGGCTTCCGGGTTCGCTTTCAGGTACTCGTAGACCTCCTGCCCTGGCTTCGTGAGCGAGTACCTCTTGGAGGTGTCTCTGGCAACAACACCCTCGAGGGTATCGAGGTGGTAGTAGAGCGCGCCCGTCCCCATCCCGAGTTCCGTGGCGAGCTCCTTCCAAGGCATGGCTCCTCTCGCCCCCAGGAGCTCGATGATTCGCTTCCTCGCGGGGTGGTCGAGGACCTTGATGATCTTATTCGTCTCAGACCTCTCGTGCATCAAGTCGAGAGCGGTCATTTTTGGGTAGAAAAGGAATTTGAGCTAAAAAGTATCAGAATCAAGAGTCTGAATTTGGGGTCTTGCTTGCTAGAGGTAGGCTCTCGGGCGCCTGGTGTAGACGATGGCGAAGAGCGAACTCACGGCGAGGACCGATAGCGCGAGCAGGGGGGCATCGACCATCAAGAAGTTACTGATCGCGCTAATGACGACTGGGAGGATTGCGAGGGTGTGGAGTGAGAAGTGGGGGATGGAGACGAGAACCTGCCATCCAGAGCTGGTCGAGAGGATTATGTATCGAGCGGGGTCAGTTGGCTGGGCCTTGAGAACCTGCAGAAACGAGGAGGCCTGCTGTATGGGAGTCCCATCGAGGGTCACGAGGAGAGCCCCGGAGCCAAAGTTCGGGCTTGCATCCCTGGTGAGGTTAATCAGAACCACCCTTGACCCGGTCGCGTTCCCCGAGATTGAGACCAAGAGGCCGGATTGGTACTTGCCCACGGAGACGGTGAAGTTGGGGTCGATGAGCGATGGGCTTGCCCCAGACCCTGTCCAGTGGACTACCGCCGGAATCCTCTTGTCCTTAAGCGCGCTATTCACGTCCTCCTCATCCTGCTTGTCGGCCGAAGTCGTCGTGACTTCGTGAGCGCCTTCCTGGCTCGTCGTTGACTCGCTAGCCGTCGACTGGGCGATCGTCACACTCGACGTAACCGGGTCACTCTGCATCACCTGCGTATGGGAGGTGAAGGTTGAGGTATCGACGAGGGAGAGTCCGATGGCGTGGGGCCCTGCCGTCAATGTCAGGACCGCCTCGATGTGCCCTTTTCCATTATGGCTCGTGACCATGTCTCCGATCGTAGTCCCGTCTGATAGCAGAAGGACATAGTGAGTTTCGGGATTCATCCTTTCGAACTCCGCGTGTACCTTTATCGTCGCGCCGTGAATCTCGATGTTTGCATTTCCCCGCCCCACCAGGTACCCGCTGGGAGCGCCCTGGACCGATAGACGCACCATTCTAAAGTTGAGCGCCTTTGACTGCTGATCCTCTCCGTCACCTTGAGAATCATGAGTTTCAGTCTCGGATGTCTCAGACTCGTTCTGGCAGGTTTCAGAGTGAGATCCAGATTTCGTGGGTTCCGCGATGGTCGTCGTTAAGGGACTGCCGCTCGCAGAAGTCGTGGAACAGCTGGATGAGGTGTTCCCTTCCTCGTCGAGCAAGGCAGGTGCACCAAGTCCAAACGCGCTGGGTGCCCTATTCGCGGCTGCGAATACGGTACCTGTCATAAGTAAGAGGAACACCGCGAAGGTTGCGGATACCGCCCGAGCCTTCGAAACTGTGTTCAAAGCGGACGCATCTCGTTGGTGGAGGTCCGATATAATGGGGGACTTCCAGGAAGTCGAAAATGCAGGTTTCAGGGCCGAAAAGCGAACATCTTGCACATGAGGAGAGCCCTTTTAGTCGCCACAGAGGGTGCCGTCGGGGTTGCTCAGAGACGAGGAAGAGGTGGTGAGAGGCCTGCAGAGCGAAATCGAGCTGGGAAGGGAGGAGGCCCTTCTGTACCTGAAGATCCTGAGGGAAGGCGGGATACCACGAGCCGAAAAGAATCGTTCGACCGAAATCTTGCTCTCGAGAGGCATGATCCTACTCTCCGGGGATGGGAGTAGATTCATCGCGTTGCATCCCAGACTCGGCATTGCGAACTACTTCAGGACCTACCAAGAACGGGTCACGAGAGAACTGAGAGAGAGGAGGATGAGGGTGGACAGGCTAATCTTGGAGCTGATTCCGGTCTACGAAGCCACAACAGAGAAAAAGCTGGCTGAGCAGGGCGGGAAGTGATCATGATGGCCGGCCATGAGCATGAAATCGTCTTTGTGGGGATGGTGAACGTGAACAGAGACAACTATCTCCAGGGCGTCGTGGACGTCTGGCGATGCCGGAGCTGCAGGCGAACGTTCTGCGACGACAAGAGGTACGGCGAACCCCTGAAGTCGAGTGTAGGCTTCGATTCAATACCCGACGACGAGCAGTGGGCTATCTTAACGTGCACGACCGCCAAAGAGGTCTTAATGAGGAGCCTGGGGGTGAAACCAGGGAAGCAGATCGAGCACACCTGCAAGAGTGGGGAGCAGCACCGATTCGAGGTCCGTGACGACCTATCGGTTGACTCCTCCATCGCGCCACCCATCCACCGGCTCTACCTCGTCAAGGATTACGTGAATAAGGTCATCGAGGCGGGCATCTACAGACTGACGTTGAAGTGATACGAGTTGCTTCAACGCCTCTCCGCAATCAGCACACTGGTCACCTCGATCTGGGCGATCCTGGCGGTCGGCTCTGGACTCTCCCTGCTCACGCTGCCGACCGGCAATCTCGAGGGAGGGAGCACGCTATACGCGGTGATTCTGATTTTCGGAGCCATCCTGTTTGGGGACGGTCTAGCCTGCTTCATTGGGGTGAGACGCGCTTTCCAGGTCGCGGTCGCGGACGCGGTCGCCCTACTCGTCTCCTTCTCTCTCACACAAAACGCGCTCGCCGTCGCCACCTCCGTGGTGGCGATAGCGCTATCGCTCGTGACGCTCGTCCTCGGCGTTGCTGCTTCTAGGTCGCCGGGAAGGCTCTCGGAGCAGACCAACCCGATGAATCTGCCTGTCTTCGGATGACGCTCTCCCTAGATCCAGAACACTCGGAATCGCTTGGTGTTAAGGACATTCTGGACGCGACGTCTCAGCCGCTCGAGGTCTATCCCCTCGTAACCACGGTGAGGCCAATTCAGCTGCCTGCTCGCGCGACGTAGGACGCTCTGGCCGGTCTCCTCTTCGCTCTTCTGGTGGTGGACAAAAGCGGCGCAGACAAGAATAAGCCCTTGCAGGAGAAGCTTCTCGTCGCCCGAGGAGACCCTCCACAAGGCTTCGAGTGTTTCGTGAGCCTCCCAGAATCTCTCTGAATTGAAGTAGCTTCTCGCCTCGGAGATGGTCTCCTCCTTCGACTTGTGAGGAGGAGCCTCGCTGAGGTCGTGCACGAACTCGATCTTCGAGAGAGGCTCGAGCGCCGCCCGGAGAAGGTCGAAGTCAGGTCTCGAATTCACAAAGACGTCGACCTCCAGAGCCCCGTACGAAGTCCACTTGGGGTTGCGGACGCTGCCGCCCACTGAGGCGGAGAGAGAGCGGACGCCCCGAAGAAAGCCCTCCCTGGACCGAAAGGAATCCGAGGCGAGGCGTAGCAGGTACCGCAGCGGCATTGACGGCACGCACTCTGATCGTCGGTTATGAAGGATACCCTTGCGCGGGTTCCCAACTCAAGATCACCATCATTCATCAGGTGGGCTATTTCGGTCATCACCCGCGCCATGCTTCTTCTTCGGCTAGCGACAAAAATCTTCCCCCAAGGTGCCCGACGAGGAGCTGCAACACGCCCTCCCTCTTGGCGACCGCCAGCAGTCGTCACCGTAAGTTCGTGTCTGCCTCTCCACCCGTCACCCCCTCACACGCGAAAAAAGACAACCGACTATGAGTTTATAGCCAGCGGGGTTTCCAGGAGGTCAGGCTCCCCCATGGTCGAAATCGACGTCACCTGCAACCTAGAGAGTTTCAGAAGGTTTCTGATAAACAGCACCTGCAGGTCCTTCATTCCCGAGTCGTACTTGCGTGACCCTGAGGTCTTCCCCGAGAAGGAAGAGGAGCCGGGCTCGATTTACATCGAGGCGGCCGACAAGGTCACGCTGAAGAAGATCAGGGACATCACGTTCATCAACGCGAAGGACATACTCGGAATCATCTACACCTCGAAGAGTGGCAACAGCAGGCTGAAGTGGAGGCAGCTCAGAGGGAGGATCGGACGAGTTAACGGAGATGCCTCGACGAACAGCCTAGTTAACCTCTCGATGGCCAGGGTCATAACGCCCGAGTACGTAGAGGAGCTGATGGCCGCCTCGGCGCAAGGGACACCGGGGGAGAGTGTCCAGCCGCAGGACGAGGAGGGTGTGGAGCCTCAGCCAGCGAACCTCCCCTCCGAAGCGCAGGGCGAGTAGAAGAAGCGATACCCGTATCAAATAATGCGGAGACGAGCGTTCCCCGAACTCATTTTATACCCTAGAATCGGGGACGATACTCCATGACAAGGGTGAGGGTTCAGCGAATAAGCAGCGTCCCAGACCCGCTTACGGGAATGCCGTCGAAACAGATCGAGCTTGTCGAGCTGAGGGAGAGGGGACAGGTGAACCAGTTTGCGGGCACGGAGGAGGGGAGGGTAATCCAGGGGATAATCTCGCAGTTCCAGTCGATGGGCTTTGTCCCACAGGTGAGGGAGATGGGGTTTGCGAAGATCGTGATGGTCCTCACGGAGACGGAGTACGACATGCTTGGGATGAGGCTTGACGTCAACGAGACATACGAGCTCGAGATTAGGAATGGTTCGCTCTCCTTGAAGAAGTACACCGAAGGAACGTAAGGATTAACTCCTGGGAGGAGAGTCGCCAAACGATGAAGGTTAAGGTGGGTGACAAAGCTCCAGATTTCGCCCTCCCCGACCAGTCGGGGAAGGTCGTCTCCCTGAAAGACTTTCTCGGGAAACGGAGCGTCGTCCTGTACTTCTACCCGAAGGACTTCACACTTGGCTGCACCACCGAGGCGAAGTCGTTCAGCGAGCGGTACGAAGAGTTCAAGGAGTTAGGGGCGGAGGTAATCGGTGTGAGCTCAGACACTGTCAAGTCACACGAGAGCTTCGCCTCGGAGTGCAACGCTTCATTCACACTGCTGAGCGACGAGGGAGGGAGAGTGAGAAGCGTTTACGGGGTCGAGTCGTCCCTAGGGCTGATGCCAGGAAGGGTCACCTACGTCATCGATACGAGTGGTATCGTGAGACACATCTTTGCCTCCCAGCTCAACCCGAGGAAGCACGTGAAGGAGGCGATGGAGACTCTCAGAACGATGGCGAGTAACTGAGAAGACATGCAAGAAATCTGAGTTTCTACTCCATATTTCTTAATTAGCAATTCTACTAATCGCAACAAAGGGGGGCATTGATCGTTGCAGACCGTAACCGAGCTCAGGATGGCACTCACCAAGATTGAGAGTGCGTCATATCGAAAGGAGAGGAGTGGCATCACCTTCGCGAGGTTTGTCTTGTTCCAGCTGAGCGAGATCGTGGCGACAGACAGGCTAGTCGTATCCGACGAGGCCGTCAAGGTCCTGGACAGAAAGGAATAAACAGAAAGAGCTGAAGTACACCAACGAACCTTCTTTGAACCTCTCTCTAAAAATCGTCGGCTTGGGAGATTCCACAACCGCTGGCTCACCAGGTTTTGTGTCCCCCCTCGAGGCCCCCCCAGACGGTCGGGGAGACGTCGAGAGCCAGTACGCATACTGGATGATGAAGCTCCATCCCGAATGGCTCGTCCTGAATCGAGGCATCAACGGCCAGAGGTCGGACGAGATTCGTGAAAGGCTTGAACGAGACGTCCTGCGAGAGGGATGCGATTACGCGATCATCCTCGCGGGCGTGAATGACCTCTATCAGGGGCGCGCCCTAGAGTCGATCGAGGAGAATCTTGTGGCGATGCACAAGCGGGCTATCAGAGCCGGAATCCGAACCGTCGCCGCGACCGTACTGCCGTACAACACCATGAGCCAAGCTGATTACAAGTCCCTTGCGGCGCTCAACGACTGGATAAGGAGGGTCTCGCATATTATGGGCACGCTCTTCTGCGACACATACGCCGCCGTCTCCGACCCACACAACCCGACAAAGCTGGCGAGTTCTCCGGACGGCCTTCATCCGGACCCTTCGGGCTACAGGAAGATGGGGGAAGCGCTCGCCCGAGTGATCGAAGAGAGCCAGGTACGCGACTTCACGGAGTAAGTCGGAAAACCAAGGACTAGCGCGCCGAAGCGCTGAAACGGAGGCTGACTTCAGAGTTGCTGAAGTGCGGCCGCCGGGACTTGAACCCGGGCCGGCGCTTAATTACTTTCTTGAATTACTAGTTCACAGTCCACGAAATTCGTGAAACAATTCAGAACCGTTTTCGGTCCGTTCCAACCAAATAGAGGTAGATTCGAGTTATTCGCTTCGGCAATAACTTCCGCAACTTACCGGACTGTGCACTAGGTCACGAAAAGACTGAATGAAACTGAAAAAGCAACCATCATCAAACTCACGAGGGACGGGAACAGCCTCATGGAGATCGGTGCTAGATTGCATCGGCGCAAGAATGTCATCTACTATCATGTCAGAAAAAGATTCGGCCTTAAGATCGCGAAACTGACATTCGATGGGAGACCAAACAGGCGACTTGGCGAATTTGTCGGTCTCTACGCTAGCGACGGCAGTTTCTCTTTCGACCCCAAGAGTTACCATTACAAACTTTCGCTGGCTCTTTCACAAAACCAACTCTATTACGCGAAAATCGTGTCAAGAATGATGATTAAGATCTTCGGCAAGAGGCCGAGATTATGGATCGACAAGAAACAACACTACATCGTCCTGAGACTCTATGGCATGGATATTCTCAGGTTTCTGAAGAAGTTCATCTACTGGCGCGGGGATAAGACCCACACAATCGCCTTAAGGGCAAAGACGCTTAGACTCGGCAAACCTTTCCTTAGAGGTATCGTCAGAGGGCTTGTGGCTGGAGACGGCTGGGTAGCTCGACGGGGGCCGCGAGTAGGTTTCGGTGTTACTTCAAAAAGGCTCGCAAGCCAATATCGCGACATGTTCAATCTTTTCGGGATAGAAACTCGATGGCGTGAGGCTAAGAAGAGAGGTCGAAAGACACTCTACGTTGTACAGGTTTCGCGAAAATCAGAGGTTGAGAAATTCAAATTAAGGATAGGTATGACAGACCCCGTCAAGAATCGTGTTCTTGGGGCGACTCAACCGCGGCGTTGATCTGGTGGTTAGGATATCGGCTTCCCAAGCCACGTTACCTCCAGCAGAATAGAGAGGATTCGAAAGTTCAAAGTCAAAGTTGGGTCTGACCGACCCCAGGGGCTCGCGCAATTGGACGAAATCTTGAATCGGGCGAATCAAAGGTTCTCCCCCCAACTCGGAAGGAGACTTCTCCCTAGTTGCTAAGGTGCGGCCGGCGGGATTCGGACCCGCGTCAGAGGCTTGGGAAGCCACTATCCTAGACCACTAGACCACGGCCGCGCTTGCTGGCCTTCCGTTTGTGAATCGTATAAGCTACGTCATAGCCAGCTGGTTCGTACCCGCACGCCGCACCAACTCCTTCAACCCTCAACAAGAAACGCTATAAGGGAAATCGTAACTGATGGAAACAGTGCAAAAGAACCTGCTTGAGAGTCTCGCCCCCAAGTTGAGGGAGCTGAATCGGGGAGGCTACACCAGGGTCTACAGAAGGGGCGGGAAGACGTACCCGACCGAGATTCACGCACTGATCGCTGAAATTCTGGATTCCCTCGGGTCGCACTACGCGACGGGGGTGCAGCTCCCCAAGACGAACCTCGTGGCGGACTTCGTCCTCGAGAACACCATAATCCTGATCGAGAAGAGGCCGGGGGAGGCGGAGCGGGCGAGCCTGCTGCAATCCGGGAAGAAGTGTATCGTTATCGAAAGAAGCAAGACGAGGAGCGACAGGCTCGATTCGGGGGTCAGGGTGTTTCAGGTCGGCGAACTCGACGACGGACGCTTACAGACCATCTTTCTCGACGACCCTTCGTTCAACTTCGACTACGCCCACATTCTCCCCCAGACAGAGAAATGCTCAGTGATGCACGGCCACACGTCATCCGCCCTCATCGAGATGGTGGGGGCACCCAAGGACGGGATGGTCATCGACTTCAACGACGCCAAGCCCATAATTCGAGAGGCGATCAGAGAGATGGACCACAAGCTCTTCATCAGCGAGAGGTACGTCACGGGGATGGACGCCACCCACGTAAACCTGAAGTTCACGACGGTCCACGGAGACTTCGAACTGAGAGTACCGAAGGCTACCACTCTCCTCCTCGAGGCGGAAGCGACAGTCGAGAATCTCGCGCAGGAATTGATCGCGAGGATAGCACCCAAGATGCCCGATAACGTTCGTGCGGTAGGAGTCTACGTGTACGAGGGTTTGAACAAGGGGACTCACCTCCTTGCGGAGGTTCACCGCAGAGAGGGCGAGAAGCGACGAAGGACGCGATAGTCCTACTCTCCGGCGGAATCGACTCTGCAACCTGCCTCTACCTGGCAAGAAAGAAGGGCTACAGGAACCGTGCGCTCACAGTCAAATTTCACAGAATAGCCGAGGGGGAGCTGCGCGCGGCGCGGGCGATAGCCGGGCTTGCCGGGGTGGAGGAGCACAGATTCGTCGAGGTTCCGCAGCTGAAGGAGGCCGGCGATATGGAGGACGGCCGCAACTTCAGACACCTCCCTCCGACCTACATTCCGATGAGAAACAGCATCTTCTACAGCCTTGCGGCCTCGTACGCGGAGGAGGTGGGTGCGCACTACATCATCGGTGGGCACAACAGGGAGGACGTCGCGCTCTTCCCAGACACGGCTCCGGCTTTCTTCCAGAATTTTCAGAAGGCGATCTGGGCTGGTTCGAGGCTGCTCCGGGGGAGGAGGACGACCATCCTGCGCCCCCTGCAGCTCAGGAGCAAGGCAGAGGTCGTTTCGCTCGCGGCGGGACTTGGGGTCCCTCTCGAGCGCACTTGGAGCTGCTACAGGGAGGGGAGGCGACAGTGTGGCGAGTGTGAAGGCTGCAGGAAGAGGGTGAAGGCCTTCTCGGAGGCCGGAGTAAGAGACCCGCTGCGCCCTACGTAGATCCTCCGCAGGACCAAGTCGTCGGTCTCTGAGCCTCCCTCGGAAAAATATCGGGGGTCAGCAGGCTTATGGGGTGACCAATGCGTCTTGCACAGCGGTCCTCGGTGACGGAGGGAGTTGTGGCTGTCGGCAGGTGAGGTCTAGCCCTATTGAGAGAGCGGAAACGCTAAAAACCACTCGAAAACCGGTTGACGAGAGTTGAATCGAGCAGGAGACCCGAAGGTCGGCGCATCTTCCCAAGTCATAGATACTTCATTCGATGTGCAGGAGGAGCCGGCCGCGATCGCCGTCAGCGCCGGCGTCTCGAACCTCAGAGTCCTGTTCCAGAATGGAAAGATCACCTTCCCCGTCACCCTGACCATCATAACATCGACGGGGCTCCACAGGGGCGTTCACATGAGCAGGCTCGTCCGGGCAGCGTCGACGCGAAAGTCCAGGAGCCTGGAAGGCTGGTTAAGGTCGATCTGCAGAGAGGTGAACGAGAGTCAGCCCGAGACTAGGGTTTCTTGCAGCTTCGAGATGCCTTACTCAGACCAGTTCGTGAAGATGGCGATTAGCACTACGGAGAGCGGAGCGGTGACCTATCAGTTCACTGCGACGGGGATGACGGCCTGCCCGTGCAGCAAGAAGATGATCGGGGTGGGGCACATGCAGAGGGCCGAGCTCACGTTAGCGCTTAGGAGCAGGGAAGCGCTGGAGATCGCGAAGGCAGTGGGCAAGCTGGAGGAATGCTTCTCGGCGATGCCGAGGGAGGAGCTGAAGCGTGTAGAGGAGGCTAAGAAGATCCTCGAGGCTCAGGGGAATCCAAAGTTCGCTGAGGACTTGGTGAGGGAGTGCGTGAAACGTTTCCCGAATGCCCTCTTTGTCAGCGCGAGGGCTCTG
>VBPQ01000008.1:0-2799 GCA_005877185.1 Nitrososphaerota archaeon | reverse complement strand
AGACCCGGCTGGGTTCCTCTCCTTTAGGGCGCCGCCCTCGTTGCCATGCCCACCTTCGACAGGGTCTCGGAGGTTTACGACGCGACACGCAGCCTCAGACCAGACGTCATGGAGGCCGTCCTTGACGGCCTGGAGCAGGCACTGGGAGGCACGAACACCCTGCTCGATGTAGGGGTGGGCACGGGCAGGTTCGCGGACCCGCTCAGGAGGCTCGGCTTTGAGGTCGTCGGCGTCGATCTCTCTAGGCGTATGATGGCGAAGGCGAGAGAGAAGCAAATCCCGGACTTGATCCTCGCGGACGCTGAAAGCCTGCCACTAAGGTCCAAATCCTTCGAAGTGGCGATGATTGTCCACCTCCTACACCTGGTTGACGACTGGGGGCGGGTGGTGGGAGAACTCGTGAGGGTCGCCTCGAGATACGTGGTCTCGGTGATAGAGAAGGTTGAGGGACCGAGGTTCAGAGACCTCTACATCGAGTCAGGCGAGGAACTCGGGCAGCCGGCGAAGAAGCTCAGGCGGGGGGAGGAGGGGCTCGAGAGTCTCTGCAAGCCCTCGAGGTCCAGAGTCCTCGTCAGGTACGCCGACGAGACGGAGGCAGACACGGAGATCGACGAGTACGAATCGAGAATCTACTCCGCGACCTGGGACATCCCGTCTACGGCGCACGCGAAGATCGTGCGAAGGTTGAGAGATGAGTACGGGGGGAAGAGGATACGGAGGAAGCACGAGTTCAGCCTTGTGATGTGGACCCCCCGCGAGCTACAGAATCTCCACCCATCAACTTAAATCGAGTAACAATCAAGTTTCACCGAAACCGATGGCAGAGCTCTACGTCGGGACCTCGGGCTGGTCCTACAACGAGTGGAGTGGCGTCTTCTATCCCTCGGGCAACACGAACAAGCTCTCGTACTACTCCAAGGTTTTCAACACCGTCGAAGTAGACTCGACATTCTACGCCTACCCGAGCAAGGGGCTCGTTCACGGCTGGGCTCGCTACACCCCCCAGGGGTTCGTCTTCTCGGCAAAGCTGCCGAGAGTAATCACCCACGACAAGGTGCTGGACGTCGAAAAGGGAGCCGACGTAGACCTGCTGCGATTCCTCGGAGTGATGAAACCCCTGATCGCGAGCGGGAAGTTAGGCCCTCTTCTCATCCAGCTCCCCCCCAGCTGCACTCTGGAGAGGGACGGCGAGAGAATCAGGGGATTCCTGGAAATCATCCCCGAAGACGTCATCTTCGCGATCGAGTTTCGGCACCCGTCTTGGCTGAAACAGTCGGTCTGGGAGATGTTGATGGAGCGCAACGTCGCGAACACGATCGTTGACGAGCCTCTCCTCCCCCCCGACCCCGTTGTGACCGCCGACTTCGCCTTCGTCAGATGGCATGGGAGGGGCAGCCGCCCGTGGTACAACTACAGGTACAGCGAGAAGGAGCTCACCCCATGGGTCCCGAAGGTGAAGGAGGTGGCGAAGAAGGTCAAGCGTGTCTACGGTTACTTCAACAATCACTTCCACGGGTTCGCCGTGGAGAATTCCCTCAAGATGCTTCAGATGCTCGGGGAGGCTTCCCCGCAGCAGCTCGAAGTCAGGGAGCGGGCGACGAGGTACATCGACTCGAAGGACGAAGAGAGGGGGAGGGGGAAGGCGCAGGGAAGCATCCTCGAGTACATGTCAAGCGGGGGCTGACGCTTGAGGGCGACGGTACTTCTGGACCGCGAGAGACCCAAGGTCTCTGTCGGAGAGGTAAAGGATGTCCTCCGGAGGGCGGGTCTGAAGTTCTCGACGGAGATTCCGGACATCGGCGTCGTGATTGGGGGGGACGGTGTCTTCAGCTACTACGGAAGGATGCAGAACATCCCCCTGCTCTTCGTTGGGGTGAGGTCGGCCCAGGCGACGGGCTCAAAGGCCTTTCTCGCCGAAGCCTACTTCGACGAACTCGAGAACGCGCTCACCGGTATTCGCGACGGGAGATACACAGTCGTGAGACACAAGCGACTCGAGGTGCGCAAGAACGGAAGGAAGCTGGGGGAGGTCTTCTCGGACGTCTACCTGCAGAGGGGCGTTGAGAGCAACGGCCTCAGGTACAGGGTAGAGGTGAGCGGTGGACAATCCTTCGGCGAGTCGGCGATCGGAGACGGCGTCGCAATCTGCACCAGGGCTGGTTCGACGGGCTACTACTCCTACCCGGACAAGATCAGGAGGGGGGACTGGCTGGAGAGCGGTCGTTACACGATCATCGGCGACGACGAGATCGGTGTCTGCCACATCGTCCCGACGTTCACGTCGAGGGACGGTTCGTCTCTGCAGCCCCTGAGGTACACAATCCCGTGGGAGAGCAAGGTCAAAGTCAAGCTAGTCCGAGAGGCTGATGCAAGGCTCTACGGGGTGACGGAGGACCGCAGAGGCGTCAGGGTGGGAGTGAAGGACGTCGTGATGGTAATGCCGAGCAGGGGAACGACACGTCTGATAGAGCTCGGGGCGCACCGCGAGGGCAAGTCGTGAGCGGAACAGGATCAGACAGGCCTTGTCGGCATCCTCGGTGGCGTTGCCGCTCCTGGCGGTGGTGGCGACTTACTTCGGAGTGTCGATATCTGTCGGAAGTCATCGGTGGGGGCGCCCACAGGTGGTTGCTCCCTATCCTATTTCGAGGTCTTGATTGTCCTGAGGAAACTGGACTTCAGACGCTCTGCGTCGAACTTCCATTCCTTCTCGAACATGTTGTACGGGATTGTGAAAAGGGAGGCATCCCCCTGGTCGACAAGCCCTACCTGAACCCTCTCATCCAGGCCGGGGACTTGGGT
>VBPQ01000106.1 GCA_005877185.1 Nitrososphaerota archaeon | reverse complement strand
CCGGAAGTAGCTGTTAGTCACAGGTTGATTACGATGAATTCACCAGCCAAGTGGGATACTCGAGTTGTCAGAAACGCATTTCTTCAACATCACAAAGACGATTTCGCTTTACTCCCTGGATTTGGCGTAGGAGTTAAGAATGGGGGGAGAGATTCGCTCATTATCGGATGCTACCTGATCAATGGGGTGGAATCGATGTTGACCCAGGATGCAGGCTTGTTGGCTTTCGGGAAGGTCAACTTCAGGGGTCGACAGATGACGTTCAACGACCCCCTCGCTTAGCGTCGGGCGCCCTCGAAGCCCATCTTTCGAACCCATTCGGGGCGAACCCCACGCAGCCGGTCGATAACCCGCACAGGTTGTTGGCAGGACCGATACGAGGCAAGAATTGCACCGAGCCAGCCTGTGCAAGGAAGAATCTCTCGGCTCGAGGGAGCCCCGCCTCTGTGAGCGCGCCGTGCGATATATGAGAATCACGATATACCAAAAGATTAATTATTGGTATATCGTATGATTCCAACATGAAGAAGGAAGACCTAGAGAGGTTCAACGAATGGTGGTCTACGGGGACGGTCAGGGACGCCCTCGCCCCGGCGTACCACAGGAGGCCCTTCGAATCTGTCTCCCGGCTGCTGGGATACAGGCAAGCCGTCGTCCTCACCGGTCTGAGGCGGGTGGGGAAATCCACAATACTATACCAGCTCATCAGGAAAATCATTCAGGAGACTGAACCGAGCGGGGTCCTCTACTTCTCGTTCGAGGAGAGAGGGGAGGGGGCGAAGGAGGTTCTGGAGGCGTACGAGAGGACGGTGCTGAAGAAGCCTCTCGACAGGGCGGGGAAGGTCCACATAATGCTGGACGAGGTCCAGTATTCGCGGGACTGGTTGTCCGATCTCTCGGGCTCATCATCCCTCCTCGTTTCTGGGAAGACGCTTGAGAGCCTGGCGGGGCGCTTCTTCTTCGTCGAGGTCTATCCGATGTCTTTCAGGGAATTCGCCGAGGCGAGGGGAGATGTGAAGCCGGGGGGGGAGCCAACCAGCAGGCTGGAGCCCATCTTCCACGACTACCTGGCGAAGTCGGGTTTCCCTGAGGTCGCTGGCTGGGAAGACGAGGAGAGGGTGGCGGAATACGTCAGGAACTCAGTGGTAGACAGAGTGCTCCTCAGAGACTTCCCCGCACTGCTGGGCGCGCGGGATACGCTCCTCCTCGGAAGGCTTTTCGCGGCCCTCGTATCCAGGCCTGGGGGGACCGCTAACCTGAACGAACTCGCGAGGGAGTTCGGCGCCAGCAGGATCACGGTCGCAAAGTACCTCCGCTCTCTTCCTCGCGCAAATTGAGGCGGTACTACCCGGCGACGACTTCTCTGATCAGGGCTGTCTCGAGGCAGGCCTTCCAGAGGGAGTCGGGAGGAGTGCTCGAGACGTACGTTATCAACGCGCTGGGTGCGACTCACTACTATAGGCAGGGACGGGTGGAGGTTGACGCGATTCTAGGCGGCGGGGATGTCGCTGTTGAGGTCAAGAGCGGCGCGGACGAGAGGGACGTGGACAAGCTGGCGCGGGTGGCTACCAGGATCGGGTCGCGGAAGAGGATGATCGTGTCCCTTTCTGACAGGTTTTCGAGGAAGGGGGTCGAGGTCGTTCCCGCGTATGCGCTCGAGTGGGAGACGCCCGTGAGTTCGATGCAAATCGAAGCCGTCAAGCCCTCCGTCGCTACCTCATCGGAGACCACAGTGAGAGAAATGAGGGGAAGACGTCACGGCAAGTAGTACCTCGATAGCAATTTCACCGTGAAGCGACACGTTGCTGAGAGGGTAGTGAGTCAGCAGCCAAGATTTGCGAAAGATCCGATACCAAGGAAATCGGCATCTGCTTCTCGATATTGAATATGGAGAGACTATCGGCGTAATCGATCAATATCAGAGGAGAGGTTGGATTACTGAATTACAACGGCTCCGCCTGATGCCTTCTCAACCGACGAAGATCACGTCTTCCAAGCCCTTGAAGTGAGGGTCTCCACTCACCACCTGGGCAGCACGGGACTTTGCAGTCGCGTAAATCACCGAGTCCGCCAGAGGCCAACGCCTAATCCTCTTCTTCATGAGAAAGTCCGTCTCGCCTGCTTTGAGCGCGAGCGAAGCGTCCAGGGGGACTACCTGAGTTACCGACTCTATGAAAGCCATGTGCTTCTGCATCTCCAATTCATGACGGCGCCCCGCTTCGATTTCCTTCAGATACCACCTCCTCAGCTCGGCCAGGACTATCGAAGGAGTTAATCCGTTTCCACCTTCGATGTACTCCCTAGCCTTCTCCCCTCCCTTTGAGCCAAGAAGGTACTCCACCCAAGAATGGGTGTCGATGACGAATCTAGAGTTCATGCTCTGCCTCGGGCTCTCGTCTGAAAGGCAACGAGCCCCTGCATGCGCCGAAAAGCGATCCCGGCATGCCGTGCTTCGATTTGACCAGCTTCTTGATCACTTCATCATAGCTCTTAAGCCCCAACTCCCTCTTCAAGCCGTCCAGAAGCTTCCTTGTCTCCTCGCTCACCTGCACAGTGGTCGGCGTTGCTATAGTGCTATAGCCGTAACCATATAAATATTCTGACTACCATGATAAGGGTGAGAGTCGCAACAGTACCCAGGATAGGAAGAAGCTGTTGACCGGGGATCGCGCCGAGGACCGGCCCGAGCAGAATTCCGACGAAGATGAGGAAGATGAACGATGGTACTCCCGTTCTCTTGAAGAAGAGCTCACCACCGAAACCCATGATGATTATGCCTGCGGCGAGTCCGAATATCACGTAGTCAGGCTGCACCGCCATAGCCTCGTCTAGCGCCTAATGCCGCTTCTTAATTTCATCGGAAGCGGAACTCGCTGCTCCACTCTTGGTGAGAGCTTTTCCTGCTTTTCAGTGTCCCAGAAAGGCGGCGCAGAGGGTGGGATCACCTCCCAGCGGGTTGCGCTGAGACGCCTCTTTTCCACTTCGTAGGTATCTCCTCTCTGCGGAACGTGGCCCCTGTTCAGGTAGAACAGGATCACGTCAACGGCGAGGAGGAATGCCGAGATGAGGAGTAGATTGTTTGCATTCAGCGATATGAACCTCGTTTCCGCGGCGACGTAGACGCCGGCCAAGGGGAGCACAACAAGTCCTTGATATGATTACAACCTACGCGAATATCACGAAGAACTCGAAAGCCGTCGAGGCGATCGCCTGCGTAAGCGTCACCCCCAGATGCCAGCCCATAGCCAGCAATGCGAGTCATGTGTACGTCATCGGGCTCAAGGACACGGGGACGGCCTCTCTTCCGATGGGCTGTTAGATTTACCTGAGCTTCAAGGACGGCACGAGACTGACGTTCTTCGGCTTCAACACCACACTCCCTTCAAGCTTGACGCCCGGTGGAACAGTCTATCTAAGCGCCACATCCTGGCCCCAGTACACGAACGCTACGTCGAAACTGGCGGCGGGAGACGACGTTGGAATTGCCATTCTCACCGGAGGCTACGAGACCGCGGTCCCGGTGCGCGTCCTGAGCTGCACCACCACCACCACGTTTCTGAATGCGACTCGGACCCAGACCGCCACACTGACTAGCTGTACCTAGCTTGGTTACTGTGCTAGAAATTTTGAAACGATTGTGGAATTGACGGGTTTGAACGGAGTGGTCAAAGAGTATTGTCTCGCCCCACCGTCGTCGCGCTGTCAGTCTGCCTCTCGTCGGGAAACCCCATCCCCCTCGTGGCGTCTATCCATCATAGAAGAACTGGTCCAAGACGCATCTCGCTTCCCAGTTCTTCCAAGACTCTCTCGCTTCTCCCAAAGCCGTCAGCAACGCGGCTGAGCGGAGTAGCCTTCGGAAGATCTCTGATTCAAGAAAGCAATACAGGCCGTTCAAGCTCCCGACCTGAAGGTCGAGGTCAAGAGTAGTCGGACTTGTTAAACCGCCAGGATGCTCGAACGCCGAAGTTGAGTCGAGACAGGATCATCCTGGAACCCCGAAACTCTCCAGGGCAGAAACACCCAACACCTCTGCGTCCGTGTCCTTGCCAAAGACTACCTCAACGTCTGCCTTCGCCCAGTCGTAACGTATTGTGGCCGGCCCTGTCTTTCTACGCGGGATTCTACCTTCAATCGTGTGAAAATCCTTCTCCCTCCTCGGCTTGAAACCTATCCCTTTGAGCCGGTCGCTCCGCACCCATGTCAGGATCGAACCTTCATCAACGATAGGCTCCACCTTAACATGCTTCGTTGGGCCCGGGAAGATGACAATAGTCTTCGTGATTCCCATTGGTATGTGAAGTGAATCCCGCATATAACCTGCACTGAGGCTGAACCGGTCCCTTTCTGAGCCGTCGTCCCATCACGATTGGCGGCCTTTCCTTGTTCGGAAGCGACGTGATAAATCCGAGCATGCCAGTCTATTGGTTCATGATGCAGCAAGAGAAGAGAACGAACGGTTAAGTAGGACTCGCGAATCGTATGACTGTGAGCAAGTCGTCCCAAGTGCGAGTTAAACGGAAAGGGCAGGTGACCATACCATCAGTGATTAGAGCTAGGCTTGGAATCGAAGAGGGATCCCTCCTTGAAGTCGAGGAGCAGAGGGGGGCAATAGTCCTGAAGCCCGCCCCTCCGTTGAAAGGCGGGAAAGTTGTGGGCGAAGAGACGCACAAGCAGGTCATTCGTGAACTCGACCGGTTGCGGAGAGACTGGCGCTGACAGGCGTAGCCGACACACGCTTGTTGCTCACGCTGCAGTTTCCACCTAGCGAAGAGGCAAAGAAAAAAATTGAAGACCTGACAAAGAAAGAAATTGAGAGACATCTACTCGCACCATCTATCATTTTGGCTGAGTTCCTCAAGATTGCTGGTCCTAGAATGGGCGAAGATGCCGCAAGAGTCAGGATGCGTCTGCTGAAAGATATGGGTATGCGAACGATGGCGCTGGATGAGGAGGAGGCCTTGGTCGCTGGGAGCATGCTGCTTTCGCATCAAAACGTGCCGATTGCAGACGCGTTGATCGCTTCATTCGTCAAACTGGGCGCGGCGGAGTATGTCATTACAGACGATCCTCACTTCAAAACCCTGGGGATTCGTACAAAGTGGTTCTAGGGTGGTCAAGATCTCGTATTGATACCTTCATCTCAGATGTAGACATGCTGAACGAGTTCTTTGCTTGACGATACACTCCACCCCGCCTCTCATTTTGGCATCCGAAGACGGTCCTGGTTTTCATTGCGCTGCAGGCCGCGGACCTAGGCTCTAGGCTGGCCAGAAATGTGCGCGCGTTCTATATTCTACGAGCAGCCACGGTTACACGAGTCATTGGGGCACGACCGAGAGAGCGAAGGACCGAGTCACAGTTTCAGGCTGGTCTGAGCGCCTTGTACCTGTTCCTCACGGTGACCTCGCTCACCCTTGAATTGAGCTTCCACACGTCATAGGCACTGAGGGGTTTGCCCAGAATTTCAAGCGAGGAGGCGAGTCCGTCATCCCCGTCACTCAATATCCCCCGAGGTGATGCTCCCCCGCGTGAAAGAGAATCTGCGGATTTCTTCTCCGGGCGGCGGCGACTCTGTTCCGCTTCCCTCGCTCCAACCATCGTCGTCGCCCCTGACAAGAGTCCACCCGGGCGACTGAATCAGGAATCAGAAGCCGCCGGCGTTCCGGCGCCTCTCCACCAAATCCATTCAGGAACCCCCCATACCGCCGGCCAGGGCTTGTAGCAGCACAGTCCTCTTGGCTGAGAGGGTCCGGGACGCGTTCTCCAGCTCCCCGTACTCGACGAGGAATGCCACCCCCAGCTGGGTGATTCTGTACTGCCGGGAGCCCCCATCGAACCTCAGAAGGCCGCGAGCCTCGAGCAACTCCGTGTACTTGTTGAGCTGCTGGAAGCTCAGGTTGGCGCGATAGAGGACCTGGGTCCTCCTAGCACCCTCTCTGCACAAGGCCAGAATCTGAGCCGCAATCTCGACAAAGTTCCGTCGACCCGCAGAATCGCTCATGGGCTCATCCTAACCAATCGTTTCCGTTTCCCATGCCTTCTATTTAACCTGAGTTCGTAACAGGAGGAGATACACCGGCCTTCTTGCAATATGAAGAAATTGCAAGGTCTCTGCCGACGATTTCGCGTATTTACTAATTCTATAGAACATCACTATGAGTGTTTCATCGTGTATAATAATCACACCGGAGATGGGGGAGTGAGCCAAGATGCGCCCTCCCGACTCCATTCTAGAGGTTCTCGAGGACGGCGAACCCCACCACGCGCGCGAGCTCGCAGAGCGTACGAAGCTGACGCTGAAGGAACTCGACCGGGTGATGAATTTCCTTGTGAAGTATGGGTTTGCCGCCAAGCTAGGCGAATACGTGCGGATAGATTCACAGTTCCGCTCCCTCCTGAGGGAACTCTAGACGCTCTGCAGCGACTCGAGCTTTCTGTGGGTTTCTAGAAATTCTAGACCCTTCGTGGTTATTCTGTATCTGGTTGTGCTGCGGCTCTGCAGCTCCACGAAGTTCTTCGATATCAGGAAGCTCAAGTACTTCTTCAGGCCCCTCGAGTCGAGCTCTGAAGCGTACATCAGATGGGTCCGGCTCTTCGCCTCCTTCGCCGCCTCTAGGAGGCTTGCCATGATTTCCGTCCTGCCTCTGCGAGCAATCTGCTGTTGCGCCATCGGAGGGTTCGAGGGGGCCGTTTGCGCAGTTGTTTCGGAGGCCACGCTTGAATCGTCGCTTGGCATCTAATTAAGCAATTGCCTCTCCGCCTATGAAGACTCGAAAAATGCGGTGGAGTGGGTTCGCTTTCATGTGCCTCAAAGGAGAATTCTTTGTGGAATATCCTGTCATAGTTAGATAACTCTAGCTGACACGACCTGACCGAATTCTTCACCCTCCCAGTTTATTTAGGACACTCCAGCTAGCTTAGCTCGGCACGTAATTGGAATCTTCCCAGCTAGATAAGCAGAAATACACGTGTCAATACTGCGGCAGGCATTTCGATGAAGGAAGGAAGCTGGGGGGACACGTCCGCCAGGCCCATCAGAAGCTTCTCCCCGTAGGCAAGGGTGCTGGAGATGTGGCGGGGAGGGACGGACCCGTACAGCATCGTGATCTCGCTCCGAGTCCACCCCCTCTTTGTCAGAAGCGTCCTGAAGGAGTACGACGAGCTGCTCAACGAATGGAAGCAGTCGAGCGAAGCCGAAAAACCCTCACCCGCATCGAGTGAGCCCGCAACGCCTCGCCCCCGAGCCGAGAGAGACGAGAAGGTGATCTAGATGCAAGCTTCAGCGGTACAGCGGCAAACTGAGTATTGCTTCTTCGCAGAGATTACCACCTGCTCGGGCTCGGTCATGGATGGCGTCTGCGAGGGGCACGCAAAGGAAATCTTCAAGGCTGCGCTCAGGTAGCCAGGCGTCTTAGTTTCTGATTACCGCTCTCTCAGATTCCGAGCACGGACCTGCTACAGCGAGGCGTCAACTTGTTTGAACAGTTTTTGTGGTTGGAATGATTAGGTTTCATCATGGGTGTGAGCATCAAAGACGTCGACGAGGGCGCGTTCAGAAACCTGAAAGCGGAGGCGGTGAGAAGTGGAACAAGGGTCGGCGACGCGGCCACCGAGGCGTTTAGGATGTGGGTTGCGTCCAAGAGGGAAGTCAGGATACGCGACCGAGAGCGAATGCTCGAAGCGGCCAAAGACATAGACAGACTCCGACTCGGGCATAAGGGAGAATGGTCAGGGACGACTGAAATCCGCCAGGAGAGAGACAAAAGGAGACGGTCGTAGACGCGTCGCGGTAAGGTAGTTCTCAATGGAGGAGGGACCGACGGTGCCCTTCCACTGAGAAACCAACGCGTCGATGGAAAGAGAACGCTCGTCGCGCCCGATCTGATTCCATACGAGGTCGGGAACGCAATCAGGTTTAAGCCATGCTTCCGATCCTTCTGTCACAGCGAAGGCCCTGGATGACCTCTTTGACCTTCAACTCGGTCTCCTCGTACCAAGCAAAGAGGTGGTCCGGAGATCCTCAGAGTTGGCGTTCAAATACGGGATCACCACGTATGACTCCTGTTACCTATCGGTCGGAGAGCTGATGGGGATTGAGGATGTTACCGCTGAAGATGAGCTCTTCAACAGAGCGAAGGATCGCGGATTCCTGAGAAAGCTGTAGAAGGGTTGTAGCGCCTAGAGCTACCAGTGCGCCGGAAAAGACGTCGTTCTAGCTGAAGGAGTCTTACGCCCTTGGTAACCTTGAGTCAAGTATTGGGAGATGGCGGCAACAGCCGCGAAGGCGATTGTATGAAGTTAAGCGCCTTGTCCCTTTTGCGCCTGAAGCTCTTCCACGAATTCTCTGGGTGTCAAGACGTTGATGAACTCGTTGGCTCTCTTGAGCGAAACGTCGTTCGAAACCAGGTGCTTTCCTCGTCGCTTGAGACCCGAGGCCACAACCAAAGCATCTGGGAGTCTGAGCCCCGTGACTGCTCGAATACGCCCAGCTTCATCGGCCACGCCCGCCGAAACCTCGACTACCTCATAATTCGGAGACGACAGAAGGTGCGTGAGGAAATCGTCCTTCTCCCTCAATTCTTTCGTTTCGTAATACCCGGCGCACATCTCTGCAATGACTACCGTGGAGACTATCCCTTTCACTCGACCTTCATCGATCCAGTCGAGGACTACCTTCGAGAAACTGTACGAGGAATCTTTGTTCTTTACGCCAATGAAAACATTGGTGTCGATGGCGACGTTCAATCCCATTCTTTTCTGATCTTTCTTTGGAACTCCAATGCCTCTGCCTTCCATGGTTTCTGGTTTTCTAGGGTCTGAGAGAGCTTCCCGGTCCTAGCTTTCCGCATCACGAACTGATCGTTCTGGTCGATAAAGACTACCTTGTCCCCCGCCTTCAACCCTAGGATGTCTCTCATCTCCTTCGGAATCGTGACTTGGCCTTTTTCACTTACAGACGAAACACCGATCTCCGACATTTGTCTTCTTACTGATGAGTAAAGGTTTCTTTACTTATAAGCTTTACATGCGCGTTGCTGGTTCTGATTACTCAGGGTAGCGCGAACTACTGTGCGACGTGCGTCTAGGAGACGTGCGTCTCGTTGAACAGATGAGACGCCTTTGTAACCTTCAGGAACGAGTATCGAGAGAGGGCAGCAACGCCACTGCTAGAGGTCCAACCAATGGTGATAGAGCCTGGCGACGGCGCGGCTCAGGCGAACTAATGTGGCGTGTGGGTTTCGCTGACGTGCGAATCCCCGAACAAGTGGGAGGTCTTTGTAACCTTCAGAATCATGTACTGGGAGAGGGCTGCAACCGCCGCGAAGGCGATCGTGTGAAGCTCCAACGGAGCACCCGGGTCTGATGAGAGAAACTCCCAGTAGAAGCTAGCAATGAAGACGCTCAAAATTGTTATCGACGCCAAGGCCACGGCGGGAAGGTGAACCACTCTGGCCACAAGGAGAACCGCGATTGGGACAGTGCACGCCATGAGGACTTGAAGGATTTTCACCAGGAGAGTCCCCTGCCCGACAACGGCTGCGACGCCGGAGGGAAAGAAGCCCGCTATCGAGATGGTCGGGCTAAAACCTGCCAAGGAATAAGCGATAAAATTCGAGAGCTCGTAGACCCAGAATGAGACGTAGAGGAGCACGACGGCGAAGGCCAGGTCGGCGACGTGTTTCAGGTGTCCCATGACCCATGGGATGCCGTCCTAGGCATTTATGAAATCTTATCCTATCCCGAGGGGAATCCGAGCCAATTTCTGGAAACCGGCAAACTTCCGTGGTACGGGACAGAGGGGGAGCGAGCGTGGGAGGGGGTGCGCGCGGGACCCTCGACCATACCGGGCGTCAGCTAAGAGGATTCCGGGGTAAGAAAGGGTTCTGCGTCTTGCTGCCGCCTCTTCATCCCTCCCCGGGCCAGATAGTCCCCGTACGTCCCGAGTGATACTACGAGGGCCAGGATGGTCGGATAGTTCAGGGGGAGCGAAACATCCACGTTGTGCGAACCGAGAGAGCTATCTCGCGAGGAGACACGGACGCCGAAATACAGGACATCGGCTGAGTAGGTACCGAGGGGCAGCTCGACGGAGACGACCCCCTTGCTGTCCGTTAGCCGCGAGGTCTCGCTGCCGTTTGCGCCGGTTATCGTCACACTCGCGCCCCTGAACGGAAGGCCGAAGATATCGGTGACCTTGATCGTATCCCTGTAGATCGTGAGCGGAATCTTGTATGAGGTTGTCGAGTCTTTGGTGACCAGCGTCGTGTACGACTGGACGGCCGGCCCCACAGTAATGTTGGACCAGGTCACCCCCACAAGCGAGTAGTTCGAATTTGCGTCCAGCCAGACCTGACCGCTCACGGGGACTGAGACTTGCCCTCTCGGGCCGAGAAGGGTCGCGCGTTGTTTTACGTAGTTCGCGGTCAGCTGTCCGTCGCCGTTGACGACGAAAGATAGCTCGGGGCTCGCCGAGGCTGCGTAGCCCGTCCATCCCAAGAACGTCTCCCTCGTGTCCGCCGCCGGGGATGTAACGTTGAGAACAGAGACGGTGTGCTGAGACCCGGCAGTCCAGTTGAAGGTTTTGGGGAGGAGGAGGTTCGCTCCGTCGACCGTTGCGGAGACCCCTGGCAGGTTTGTCATGATGGTGACCGTAGGGTCCCCTGAGGGACCTCCGGGTGCCGAGATAGCCTCTTGAGGGCCCTCGGGGAAGACCTGAGTGCGGTCGCCTCCTCCACTCTCGTTCGCCGGCGCCGGTGCCCCGAAGCCCATCCCTCTCGCCTGAGGTTCGGTCGTCAGGGCCCCCAGGTAAGCTGAGGTGACGATATACAAGACTAGAAGAAGACCCAGGGCGGCTGCAGACTTCCCCAATTTCGAGCAACCTTACTCCACGTCGTGCGAAGTAAAGAGTTGTGGACTCCGAATATGTATTTCGAGTAAGATGAATAATCTTTCTACCTGTGATTTCACCGTAAGGGTCTTCTGGAAATTTTGATGGTCTTCCATATAAGACGCGCAACCGAAGTTCCGCTGTATATGTCTTGAAGGGCCTCGCCTTTCTTGGAGTTCTTCTTCTCGCGCTTCCAATCGTCTTTCAGGTACTGCCGGCGAACGGGGCTCTCCAGTCAATATCCGAAGTTCAATCCGGTCTCGTAGCCCGGGACTCGCTTACAACGGGGAATACGGCGTACTGGACATTTTACGGCGATGCGGTCGCGCAGAACGCCCCTTACAAGTATAACGAAAACTCGAGCGGTCTGTACATAGGGGTGAAGGCGGCCACCAACGGCAAATACGCTGGATTCTATGCGCTCTCGCCGAGGACAAGCGCCCAGCTCTTCCATGCTGTTCTCACACTCCCCTTTACAAACATCCCTAGCAGGAGCTTCAATACCGGCCTTTACGTTCAGACTTCTGCGCCCGTCGTCAACTACGTCACCTGCTACGCTGAGGTGGATCCCGGCCAGTACTATTGGGTGGTCTCCTTCGCACAGGGGAACCAAAACCAGATAACGACGGAGACTATACTCTGGACATCCCCGGTAAACAGCACGCCACTCACCCGCGACTGCACCATCATAACAAACGGACAGAACCTCCTGAAGGTCTACATAGACGGAGTACTAGTGGTCTCGAGCAATACCATGAGCCTTAACATGCAGTCACCCTTCCTCGCCTTTCTGGAGGTACAGACCTCCTATTCGGGCGCGATGCTTTGGGGCAAGTATGATGACTACTACGCGACGACGAATGACGGCGTCCAAGTTCAGGGCGCACCACCAGGCGATACGGCTCAGGTCGTCGACTCTAAAAGTAACGTCCTCGCTAGCGCGACCGTCGGATCAGGGGGCGTCGCCTCGCTCGACGTAGGCCGCTATCACCTGCCGATCACCGGCTACGTCCAAGTTTACGATACCGCCCACAACCTGGTGGCGACGACCGGAGGAGCAGGTGCCATCTGGGGCGGCGATGTGTACCAGGTGGGCACCACGTCCACGACGACTTCGTCAGCTACTTCTTCTACAATGACGACTGTGAGCACCACCTCCACCATCACTACTACTACCACCACTGCCACTTCAACGACCTCGGCAACGACTTCGTCGACGACCTCGACTTCGAGTAGCACAACGCCCTCCACATCGACCACGAGCACCGCGACAACGACAACGACTGTCACGACAACAACTCCTACGACCACTAGCGCCACCACCACTGCAGCGACGAGCAGCTCAACCACAGTCACATCCACGGCAACTACGGCCACAACCAGCGGTGGCACGTCGAAACTTACGGTCAGCACACAGGATCTCAACGGCACGCCCCTCGCAGGATACTACTCGGAAGTGTTCCTGAACGGGAAGAAGCTAGCCAGGGGATACACCCCCGCCACCTACACCCTCAACAACGGGGTGACGTACATCGTGGAGGTCGACGGTTACGGGTCGTGTCCCTTTGACTACTGGCTGGACACGGGGAGCACAAACAACCAGAGAAGCATCACCCCGACCTCGGACACCTCCCTGACGGCCGTCTTGAATTGCGGGACGCCAATCACAACCAGCACGACGAGTACAACGACGGCTACGACAACCTTCACGACAACTATCTCCACCTCAACTTCCACCACGACGACCGCAAGCAGTACGACCAGTTCGAGTACGACCACCACCGTCACGACGACGACAACTTCATCCGGTGGTGGGACATCGCAACTGACAGTCAACACACAAGATACAAACGGCGCTCCGCTCA
>VBPQ01000105.1 GCA_005877185.1 Nitrososphaerota archaeon | reverse complement strand
TACATGCCGTTCGGGGGAGGGATGGTGCGCCACCTGGCTTTCAGGAGTGCCGGGGAGGCCGTCGCGGAGATTGTCAGGCAGGCGCCATCATCAATCTACTGCTCCAACGCACTCTACGACTCGCCTTCGCTTCCCATGGAGGAGAAGGGATGGAAGGGCGCCGAGCTCATCTTCGATATCGATGCCAGCGACATACCCACCCCCTGCAAGCGGGAGCACGACGTCTGGTTCTGCCACGACTGCAGCTCCAAGGGACGCCTACCCAGGCCCCAGAAATGCCCTAACTGCGGCAGCGCGAGCGTGGAGGAGATTCACAACGTCTGCGAGGTCTGCCTCGAAGCCGCGAAAGACCACGCCGCTCGGTTGATCAGGCTCCTGACGGAGGATTTCAGTGTCCAGCCCGCCGCCATCACGACCTACTTCTCCGGGAACAGAGGATACCACTTGCACGTGCACGACGGCCGCTTTGACCCCCTCGATGCTGCTTCAAGAGCAGAGATAGCCGATTATGTGAGGGGGGCCGGCATGCTCATCCCCCAGAGCTTCGTCCTCTCCCTGCGGCGAAGTCAGCGTCTTGAAGAGACCGCTCTGCTAGATAATCGGGGATGGCTAGGGAGAATCGCCAAGGTTCTTTCATCTTCATCTCCTTCTGCACCGCAACCCGAGGCGAAAGAGAAGAAAGGGGGGGACGGCATCCACGCCCACATAAACAGGGCGATCGAAGCCCAGGTCTCTCGTGTCGACCCGTCCGTGACGACGGACATACACAGGGTATTCCGGATGCCCGGGACGCTTCACGGGAGCACTGGCTTGCTGAAGATGAAGGTGAAATCCCTCGAGAGGTTCAAACCTCTATCGGACCCGGTCGTGTTGGGGAGCACCCGAGTCAAGGTCACCGTGAAATATTCTCCCCAGTTCACGTTGAACGGGGAGAGGCTCGGCCCGTTCAAGTCAGAAAGCGTATCCATCCCCGCCTACGCGGCGGTGTACCTTCTGGCGAGAGGGCTGGCGGAGGTGAGTTAGACGGAGGGCACAATCGAGTCCCTTAGGAGGCAACTCGAGGGGGAGGAGCAGTCCGAGAAGATACTCCAGCTGTCAAGCGACACATACTCGAAGGTGGCGACCTACACGCAGAGTCTGAAGCGAGTCGCCAGCTCCAACAACTCCGAACTCACAAACCGACTCGTTCATCGTCAGCTGGAGCTCATAGACGGACTGGTTCGCCGCCTCCTCAGCATCAGGGTCAGGAAGGCGACTTCCCAAGGAACCGCTCACCGACTCCTCCCGGAGGAGAGATTCGTCTGTTCGTCCGCAAACGAGTTTAGACGGGTCAGCGACGAGTTCATCAGCGCCGTCGTAAACGGGCAGCCGTCCTTCTTGGCAAACGCAGTACAGAGGGAGCTGGGCAGAAGGGTCACCGTCAGGTTCCTGAGACCCGTGGAGGAAGTTATCGGATTCGACCTAAGACGCTATGGGCCATTCAAGTCCGAAGACCTCGCCGTCATTCCCTCGGCGAACGCCGATATCTTTGTCGCAAACGGCGAGGCGACCATCGTGCACCCGAGGGACGCGCCCTAGAGAATGCCAGAAGCCCACCTGTTTCAAGCGTAAATGAAAGCGAGCACTGTTGCCGGGTATTCATGCTTTGGCTATGCTTCTGCATCTCCCGCGCGGAAGAAAACATAGTTCGACTCCCGAAATACGAATTTGCGCGCAACACCAAAGTATGCTTGGCGGTTAAATACGTTGATACATTCTTAATCCATGAAGCTGCTGGTCACCCACAGATTCAGGCTCTACCCCAACAAAAGACAGGAACGGCAGATGGAGGACACGCTCGAGACGTGTAGGAGACTCTACAATTCGCTGCTCGCAGACAGGAAGGAGAGGGGGACTGGCTTCTACGAGCAAGAGAAATCTCTCGTCACTCTCAAGTCGGAGGAGAAGTTCCTGAGGGCGGCAAACGCCCAGGTTCTACAGGATGTAGTGTTGAGACTCGACAAAGCCTTTCAGGCCTTCTTCGCTGGCCTTTCTAGGCATCCAAGGTTCAAGCGCCAGGGAAGGTACAGCTCTTTCACATATCCACAGTTGGGAGGGTTCAAGATTACTGGCAGCAGGCTGAAGCTCTCCAAGATAGGTTCCGTGAAGGTCAAGCTTCATAGAGCGATTACGGGCAATCCAAAGAGATGCACAATTATCAGGGATGTGGACCAGTGGTTTGCTTGCATTATTGTCGAGCGGGAGCAGGAGTCGGCGGATGCAACACTCGTCAACGCAAAGCCGCCTGTCGGCGTTGATCTCGGAACGGCAAACCTCGCTGTCTTGAGCGATGGAACCGTCTTCCACAATCCAAAGCATTTCTCTCACGCCGTCAAACGAATCAATACTCTTCAGAAGAGCCTGTCTAAGAAACGAAGTGGCTCGCGCAAGAGGGAGAAGACGAAACTGCTACTGGCGAAGGCATACAGGAAGGTGAGGAGGCAGAGAGACGACACGGCGCACAAGGTATCGAGGTATCTCGCTGACACCTACTCGTGCATCGCCTTCGAGAACCTGAAGATTCTCAACATGGTGAAGAACCATCACCTCGCATCGGCAATAACGGACTCCACGTGGGGCAAGCTACGAACCTTGACCGCCTACAAGGCGGAGAGGCGCGGCGGACGGGTGATCCTCGTCAACCCTGCGGGAACGTCGCAGAAATGCTCTGAATGCGGCGAAGTGGTTCTCAAGGACTTATCGGTGAGGGTTCACCGTTGTCCCCGCTGCGGTCTCATCCTCGATAGGGATGTAAACGCGGCAAGGAACGTCTTGAAAAGGGGTCTGGAACGGGCCCTTGTGGAGGAGCAACCACTACTTGTCCAGCGAAGGGTGATAAGCAGGTTTGCTCCTGTGAAGCAGAAAGCCTCCGGATTCATCCGGGGGTAGTTCACGAATAGCTTCGCCAGGTATGATTGCACTTCAGACATCTGTAGAACTGAGTCGGCGGCTCGTCGCCGCTCCTCGTCTGAAGAAACCACCACACCGCTTCGTCGTGCCCGCATCTGGGGCAGTCGATCTTCGTGACTGGGAGTGTGGTTAGTTTGCTCTCCTTATCGCCGACGACCTTTATCGGGGCCACGCTCGCGAGCTCCTCCTCAGTCGTCTGCATTACAGTCTTTCCGGCCTTGTCCGTGTAACCACAGTTGTCGCACAGGTAGGTGATCGAGACCCCCCTCTCCCCCTTGATCTGCTTGAGTTTGAGTCTGGTACCGCACTTTGGGCAGAACTTCAGTCGGATTCACCACCAAGAGCATTGGTGATGCTTTCCAGGAGTTCGTGAGTCGTGGTTACCGCTCTCTCCACACTATTGGAGAATGCCTTCTCCGGCTTGATTCTCTGTGCCTTCACCTTCAGGACGAGCTTCTTCATGAGCGGGTGAGGCGGCACGACTCCTGCGAACGTGACGCTCTTTTCGTCCAGCAGCTCGTGATGCACTATCTCCGCTAGGGAGTAATCCTCGCCTACAACCTCCACCGTAAACCCCTTCTCGCCCTCGTGCGAAGTCTGTATCTGCATTTGCCTGATTCGTCCAGCCCTCGAAGTCAGGTTAAAAAACCTCACTGTGCCTTTTTGGATGAAATGGCGAGACTCGGAGCCCCGATTCCTTACTCGCCCTAACTCCATGCCCCACCCGCTCCCTCGAACCGCCATGGTTCTTCTTGCATGGTCTGTGGCCAACTCTGCACCCCTCCGACCCAGCTTGAAGGCACCTCTCTTCGAAACCTAGGAGCTCAGTCGGGCGAGAGACCTCTCCTCAAACGCCCTTTGTGACTTAATAGCCAAAACAAGCCCTAAATCAAGCGATTTTGTGATGATTGGCCAGGAAACGAGCGTCTTTAAGGTTGAATTGGAAACTGGCCGAAGTCGTTGGCGAACTTTCGCTCCTCAACGTTACCACACTCTTCACACTTCGCCCTGTTTCCCCCCGCCCCCAGCAGAGGCCTCCCACAGTTGCCGCAGAGGGCGAAGATGACACCCGAGCGCGGGTCGTCGATGGAGAGCTGAATTATGGCATTGAGAGTGCTCGATACCCTGGCACGAACTATGTCGCCGAGCTTCACATACGTCCTCGTCCGAGCTCCCCTCCCGGGAGGCTCCCGCCTGAGCAGCAGCATCCCGGAGAAGCCCTTCTCCGTCGGCTTGCCGTTGAGGTAGTAGATCCTTACCCCCGCCGAGTTGGTCTGGACCGCCTCTACCTGCCCTGTGACATAGTCGCCTACCGTTATCGTACTGGCGACGGAGGCCGGTTTTACCGAGACCTCCCGGTTCACCATGTCCTCCACGACCCTTCCCGCCAGAAGGGCTCTTATCCGACCAGAGTCGTCGTAGGCGTACTTCCCCGGAAGGTACTCCTCCGAGATGGCCAGCTCGTCGCCGGGTAGGACCTTTGCGTTCTTCTTCATGCTACTTTCGCCTCGGAATCAATCCCACGGTCAGTTCTATCCATTTCGGCCTCTGCAAGAATTCGCCGATCTCCCTCCCCTCGAGGAGTCTCACGAGCGCATCGGCCTGGGGTATGGAGAGCACCGGTCGGTCGAAGGTGAATCCGTCGATGGACATCCTCGGGCAGTCGGTCTGGATGAAGGCGTCGACGTCCCTCAGGGGGGCGAGCCGCTCCGGGGTGATGTCTCGCATCGCGAGCTGGACCACCCTTCTCCCGTGCATTCCAAGCCTCTTCACTATCCAGTTCGTCCTGCCGAGCATCTTCTGCCCCTCCTTCAGGCCTGTTATGACGCCGAAGACCTTCGCGTCCAGCGCCTTGTAAACTGAGAGGATGGCGCGCTTCCTCCGCGTTTCGGCCGCCTCCTCCATGTCAACCACCTCCTCGAGATAGGGGTCAAGCATGTAGGTCGGCTTGCCCGTCGAGAGGGCCAGCCCCACGGCATGAAACTCGCTCTCTCCCAGGAAACAGAAGGCGTCCACCTCGTTCCTGATGGGATAGGCGGTGGAGAAGTCGCATCCGAAAACTTGACCACCAAGCAAAAGGTTGTTCCTCTTCCCCAAGAAGACTTGAAACCCGGCGGCCTCGAGCCTCTCTTTCACGGGTTTGAGTTCGTGCAGGTGCTGGCTGAACGTTACCAGGCCGACCTTCTCGAATCTCCTGCTCCGGAGCTGCGGGATCGCCTTCTCGATCACACCGTCGAAAGAGACGTCGTCGACCGCGTCGATTAGATGGGTGTAGTCGCCCACCATCGAAACTGCGGCGTTGTGGCCGATGTGCAGGGCCATGTCCGCGTCGAGCTTTTCGACCTCCTCGTCCACGGTATCGCAGATTCCGAAGCAGCTGTCTCCGACAAGGATGCACGAGACCCCGTACTTTTCACGGATCTTCTCCGTCAGGGCTCTCGTCTGTGCCTGGAGGCCTCCGGGGGCGTTCACGACTATGGCGCGGGGGTGCCTTTCCTCGATTAGGCGGAAGACCTTCTCCTCGTCTATCCGGATGGTCATTGGGCTACCGGCTTCTGGAGTGGGACGACTTCCACATGGGTCCTCATGGGCAGCTTTGACATCGCGGCTTCCAGCGCTGACTTGCCGACCGCCAGGTTCTCCGCTTTTACTCTCATTTCGAATATAACGCTCCCGTGGTTCACCCTCGCAGCAAGACCGATGGG
>VBPQ01000104.1 GCA_005877185.1 Nitrososphaerota archaeon | reverse complement strand
TCCACGAGGGCCGCAGTCCCGTTCGCCCTTGACTCCTCCCCTGCGACCAAGACGTATGCGGAATCCTTCCCCGTCTCCATCGCCTTCTCCAATTCTTCTGCCTCCGCCTTGGATACCCCCTGCTTGGCAAACTCGTCGGAGTGTATCACCCCTCCCAGAGAGTTCGCTCTTGCCATCTCAGCCAGCTCCTTTCCGAGACGGATTCCCGGGTATGGCTCGTAGCCGAGAAGCCCCGCGAGACCCTCCGCGGAGACGCAGACGACTCTCTCGCCAGACTTCACGGACTTGCTCAATACCTTCGAGGAGGCCGACCTGAAAACCTCTGTGACGTCTTTCGTCGTGCACCTCACCCGACGAATGCCCCTCTTCTTGATCTCTTCTGCGATTCTCCCCAACCCGACCTGCCGAGTGAGCTCATAGCCGATGACCTTCGCGACGAGGTTGAGCTTCTGGACCCCCTTCACCTCCACTACGCTTCCCCCCGTCGTGGAGATGTTCAGGTCCTGCCTGATCGTCCCGAGCCCTCGCGCGACTCTTCCGGTGGACCTCAGCGCCCTTCCCAGGTACAGGGCTGCCTTCTCCACCTGCTCCGGGATCCCCATGATGGGGTCGAGCGAGATCTCGACGAGAGGGACGCCGAGTCTGTCCAAGGCGAAGAATCTCGAATTCGCGTCTTCGCCGAGAATCCGCGCGGCGTCCTCCTCCAGCGTGACGGTCTGCACCCCCACCTCCTCCCCTTCCACCGATAACTCCCCCCCGAGGGCGATGACGGCGGTCCGCTGGAACCCTGAGGTGTTCGAACCGTCTATGACTATCTTCCTCATCACATGAATTTCGTCGACAACGTCGGAGTGGAGAAGCTGGGCGATTAATATCGTGGTGTCTATCGCCTCTTCGTTCATCCTGTGGGGGGGCTCCTCGTCCGCCTCGACCAAGCAGGAGGACTCCGGGTTCCACCGGTAGACGTTTGACCTCCCCTTGGCAAACTCGAAGACTGCCGCGGGGTCGATGTGCCCGAGTTCGCTCTGCGTCGGCCGAAGCCTCCGCTCGAACTGGAAAGGGAGCGTTTCCGACTTCACGATGGGGCAGGAGCAGAAGAGCTTCTTCTTGGTCGCGAGCTGCTGGTGGACCTCTATCCCGACCTTCAGGCCGACCGCTTTCGGGTCGATAGAAGAAGAACCTCCCACCGAATCACCTGAGCGTCCGCTCAGTGATTTCGCCGCACAGGCTGGCTCGCATCATCGACCGTGCCTCCTCGATCGAATTCGAGTTCGCGAGTACCCACATCGCCTTCGCCAGCGCGGTCTCCGCTAGCATGTCCTCGAGTGGGATGACACCCGCTGAGAGGAGGTCGCGCCCCGTGTCGTAGACGTTCATGTTCACCCGTCCGTTGATGCATTGCGACGTCATGCAGGCGAGTCCGCCGTGCTCTATGAACCTCCTGAAGAAGGGGATACTCCTGGAGTTGACGTGCCCCAGTCCGGTGCCCTCGATCACCACCCCTCGCGTACCGCTGTTCGCGAGAGAGTCGAGGAGTGTGATGGGCATCGAGGGGAAGAACTTCATGAGAGCGACCCTCGCTTCGAACCTCGGCTTCGGGGAAAAATTCGCTCCCCTTCTTCTCTGGGGGAGACCCTCAAGCTTGATTTCAAGGCCCTCCCTTCTGCTCCAGAAGGCTGCCGGAGATACGCCGACCGACTTGAATGCGTCCCTCGCGCTCGTGTGATTCTTCCTCACCCGGGTTCCGAGGTGCAGTGCCACCCTAGCGTCGCTCTCGCCCTCGTGCATCGCGACATAGACCCCGGAAAAACTCGCGTACCCCGCGACGGAGACCGCACCAACCAGGTTGAGCACCGCGTCGGATGACGGTCTGTCGGACGACCGCTGGGCTGCTGTGAGGATCACGGGGAGCGGGACATCCTGGAGCGCGAAGGTGAGGGCGGCGGCGGTGTACCCGAGGGTATCGGTTCCGTGCGTGATAACCACTCCGTCGACGCCTCCCGCAACGGCCTCGGAGACGCGTTCAGCGATTCTCGACCAGTTCTCGGGCTCGATGTTCTCGCTGTAGACTGAGAAGATTATCTGAGGCTCGATCCTCGCGACCTCGGAGAGCTCAGGGATGAGCGCGTAGAGCTCCTCGGACGAGATGGCGGGGTGAACCGCACCCGTACGGTAGTCGACTCTGCTGGCTATCGTCCCACCCGTCCCCAGTATCGCGACGCGCGGCAGCTCCTCCTTCGGGGAGGGGGGAGGAGATGGAGGAGGAACGAAGGCGGGCCTCTCGCCTGAAGATTTTCGTGTCAACCCCTTCAGCCTATCGATGCTGAGGCCCACGTTGTAGCCGCTCGAAAGCTTTAGCACGATATGACGGTCGTCGTCGTACTGATACCTGGGTACCAGGGTGCCTGTAATCACCCCCCACTCTGTGCCAACTTCAACCACGTCGCCGACGCCTGCTTCTGACCGCCTGAGAAATTCGAGGGAGTTCCCTCTGTAGCCGTCGAAATCGGCCATATGCCGAGGCCTCGAAGAGCCTATCGCTTAAAACGCTTCTGCGATTCTCTCGGCCCAACAAACAGCTCGAAGGGTTAAATGAGGACCCGATATCGCAGCGAAGGTAACCCGAGCAATGCTCAGTCACGAACTCGAACTACGAGTGGAGGTGCAGAACCTCAGGAGAGAGTTTGATTCGAAGGAGAAGAAGGTCGTCGCTCTCAACGGCGTGAGCCTGAAGGTGAGAGAGGGCGAGATATTCGGGGTCCTCGGCCCGAACGGAGCGGGGAAGACCACCCTCATCAGAATACTCTCGACCCTCCTCTTGCCGACGAGCGGCGTCGCGAGGGTGATGGGTTTTGACGTGGCGAGCGAGCCCGAGAAGGTGAGGGCGGTGATAAACATGGCCAGCGGGTCGGAGCGAGCGGGTTACGACTACATTTCGGCAAGGGGAAACCTCTGGTTCTTCTCGCAACTCTACGGCCTTCCTTCTGAGGTCGCGAAGGCTCGGATCAAGCGGCTTTCTCAGCTTCTGGGTCTCGACGATTATCTCGACCGCAAGTTCTACATGCTCTCGACGGGGTACAGGCAGAGAGTGACCATAGCGAGGGCATTCATCAACGACCCGAAGATAGTCTTCCTCGACGAGCCGACGATAGGACTGGACGTCATGACCGCTATGAGCATAAGGGAGTTCCTCATCAAGGAGGCGAAGGAGAACGGGCGGACGATCTTCCTCGCGACCCACAACATGGCCGAGGTAGACGCGATCTGCAACAGAGTGGCGATAATCGACAGGGGGAGAATACTCACATCAGACACGCCGACGAACCTCAAGAGGTCTCTGGGGGCACCCGCCCTCGTGATGGAGGTCTCCCCGCTCCCCGTGAACCTCGCCTTTCTCAATGCGGTCGAAGGCGTGAAAGGCTTCACCACATCCGTCGACGAAGAGAGAGGGCTGGCGAGGGTTCAAGTGGTGGTCGAGAGCGAGGAGTGCGTTACTAGAGCACTGGCAGGGGTCGCGGCCTCCGGGATGAGACTAGTCTCTTCGTGGAGGCAGCAGACGACTCTGGAGGAGGTGTTCGTCTCGCTCGTCGGGAGAGGCTTCGTCGAGAGGGAGCATGAAGTTGGAGAGTAGACTCTGGCTCAGGGCTCTCTACGCCAGGATGTGGGTCAGGGTGATGAGTGTCTTCAACGAACCGTTGTGGATAGCCGTGAACATAGGCTTCCCTTTCTTCTCCTCGGTGGGGCTGGGACTGCTCTACGCGAGTACCGGCCTGAGGAGCTTCGTCGGCTTCGCGATCCTGGGAGGAATCATGATCTCCTTCTGGGGAAACGTCCTCTGGTCCATGGCAAGCCAGTTCTACTGGGACAAGCAGGTGGGGCTCTTCGAGGTCTATCTCACATCGCCCGCGCCCATGACGGCGATACTCGTCGGAATGTCTCTGGGTGGGGTCGTAAACACGGTGCCGTCCGCTGTCCTGGTGGCGGTCGCGGGCTGGCTTTTCTTCGCTCCACCCCTCAGCCCCTCGTGGCTGGCGGTGGGGCTGACCTTCGCTCTCACGCTGGCTTCGCTCTACGCGATGGGCATGATGCTCTCTTCGCTCTACCTGGCCTACGGGCGGGAAGCCGAGTCGATCAACGAGGCGCTGCACGAGCCTGTCTCCCTCCTCTCGGGAGTCTACTTCCCCTCGATAGGAAACTTCTCCCCATTTCCCTTCTCCGTTCAGGTCTTCGCATCTCTGATACCCTTGACGATAGGGATGGACGCGCTGAGGAGGGCTCTCTTCTTCTCTCAAGGGCTGTCCAGCATCTACCTCCATCTCATCGCGCTCTCGGTGATGGGCGGAGCCCTCCTTCTCCTCGCCTCGAAGACGATGAAGCTTCTTGAGCAGAAGGGGAGGAGAGAGGGTACGATCTCGGTGAGGCTGAGATGAGCTCCGTCAAGACTGTGCTGGCGTCTGTCCGCATCGGCTGGTACAGAGACTTCGGATGGACGAACCCGCTCACCGGGTTTCTAATGAAGACGATCGCGCCGATAGCGAGCGTCCTCAGCGCCTCGATAGTCTACTGGCTGGGCTCCTCGGCCGCGGGGACGTTCGACCCGTCTCACGTTTCGTACATTCTCGTGGGAGCTGCGCTTTACACCCACGTCGCCGCGTACTCGTGGGTTCCTAGCCAGGCAATCTCGGAGGGGAAGTGGTCGTACGTATTCCCGCAGGTCTTCATCTCGCCAAAGTCATCGACACCCTTCCTGGTCGGAAGAAGCCTCGCCTCCTTCGTGACCTCGGCCCTGACCTCTCTCATCTCCCTCGCATTCGCTTACTACGTGGCCGCATCCATCTTCAAGAGCTCGATCCCCTTTATCATGACACCGCTCTCGATGAGCCTTCTGCTCGGCGCGCTCGTTGCGAACGTACCGGCCACACTCGGACTGGGGATTCTGCTTGCGGCCTACACCATCTTCGCGAGCAAGTTCGAGTGGGCGCTGCCCACGTACGTCGCCGGTCTGCTGATGGTCTTCTGCGAGGCGCTCTTCCCCGTCTCCGTTCTGCCTTGGCCGCTCTCCGCGTTCGGGAACGTACTTCCCTTCACCCAGTTCATCCGGGCAGCGCGCGAGGCAGTAGTGTATGGCTCGTTATCGGCCTACTCCTACTATGTAGCATATTGTCTCCTAGGGGGATTGCTCTTCCTCGCCGTCAGCCTCTGGGCGTACAGGTGGGCAGAGAGGCAGGGGAGAAAGAAGGGGATAATCGATAGGAAGGTGGTATAGCAACTGGAGGACGCGAGTGAGAGTTCACGGATCGGGAGAATCACCTGCGATGTCGTCTCCCGCCCTCATGATCAGGGAATCGTCTGCCGCCGAAGGGTCGCTCGCGATCCGTGAGGGAGGCAAAGGTCGGGTGCCTTCTCTGCCTCGGAAAAAAAGAGGTTCAGAGTAAGGTTAAATAACGCTCCATAACATATGTTATACATGCAGGTTCTCGAAAAAGACTATTCCCACCCTGAAACTCTCGTCGATACGGACTGGGTTTCCCGCCACCTGAGCGACTCGACTGTCCGAGTCGCAGAAGTTGACTACGACCCGGTAGCGAACTACAGCAGTGGACACGTGCCTGGCGCCGTGCTCTTCGATTGGAAGAAGGACCTGAACGACCCGCTGACGCGGGACATCCTCTCGAAGACGCAGCTGGAAGAACTCCTTGGCAAGAACGGCGTCACCAACGACAC